>JAFQPT010000307.1 GCA_017411665.1 Oscillospiraceae bacterium
AAACACAAGAAAACACCCTGTCCTTCGGGACAGGGTGTTTTCTTTATGCTGCGGGGGTCACTTCGGGAGCAGTCTCGGGAATTGCAGAGGGCATCGGAGACGGAGTGGTCTCGGCGACTGCATCTGCAATGGGAGAGGGTTCCGGAGTGGGAGTCGCTTCGGGTGTGGGCTCCGGAGTGGGGGTCGCCTTGGCAGCTTCCAGTGCGTCGGTCACAATTTTGTAGTAGTCCTTTGCCAGAATGTTCTTGGAGTACTTGAACATGTTCTTGGCTTTTTTGCACATGGCATCGATATAATCTTGATTTTCCGCATATTCTTCATAGCCGGGAGAGGGGATAAATTCCTTGGTGGAGGCATTGTAGGTGCCTGCCAGGCTGACCCAGCTGCTGCCGATGCCAGCGTCGGCACCAATGACAAAGGGCTGGGGAGAATTGGGATTGGATACATCGTAGTTGGTGGAAAGGATGTCGCGTCCGCTGAACAGACGGGAGTCATATTCCAGACCAAACAGGTTGGACAAAGTGGGAATAATGTCGATGGAGGAGCAGGGGTCATCGATGATAACGGGCTCTTCCATGCTGCCGCACCACAGCAGCAGCGTGTTCTTGTAACGCGCCATGGTTCTGTTTTCGGTGTCAACAGGCTCCAGCTCGTTGTATGCTTTGTCGCTGAGGGCGTAGGGATAGTGGTCGGAGGTCAGCACGATGACGGTGTCGTCTGCGATGCCTGCAGCTTCCAGCTTATCCAGGAGCTCGGTGACAGCGTATTCAACTTCGAGCTGTGCGGCCAGATAGCCCTTAACGGAGGTGGAGTAATCCAGATGGTCCACTTCCTCCTTATGCTTTGCAGCCTGACGGTTGGTGTCCCAATAGTAGCCTGCGTGACCGCTAACGGTCATGTAGTAGGTGTGGAAGCGTTCGCCGTTGTTGACATAGTTGTTGATGTATTCATCGGCGGTGACCTGAATCATTTCGTGGTCGGAGTGAGGCCAGCTGCCCTTTGTCAGCAGCTCCAGTCCGCTGTAAATACCCTTGTAGTCATAGCCCAGATTGGGGTGGGTTCTGTGACGTTCGTAGAAGTTGAAGGTGTTGTTGTGGTATGCACGGCAGGCATAGCCCAGATTGGAGAATTGATGACCCAGTGCAAAAGGCATTGCCTTTTTGGCACTTGCGATAAAGGAGAGATTGCCGTCTACGCTTGTGGGGACCAGACCGGATACGGAAGCAAATTCGCCGCCGGTGGTGCTCTGATGCCAGTCGGGCTGATAGTAGTTGTTGAATACAAAGCCCTCGGTGGACAGCTTATACAGTGTGGGAGTCAGCTCGGGGTCGATGACATAAGGAGAAAAGGCTTCTGCTACGAAGAAGACCAGATTCTTTCCTTCAAACATACCGGTGTATTCATTCTTCTGGGTGGGGGTCATGGAAGCAAAATACTGGTGCATGTCCAGCACGGTTTTATCGGTGGTGCTTGCTGCCAGTGCTTCAAAGTCGATGTCCAGTGTGTTGTAGCCGTAAACGGGGTCGGGAGTGGGCGTGGGCTCGGCGATGACGACCTCGTTGTCATCAGAGAGGGTGGGGGTAGTTTCGGGGATGCCGAAAATGCCGTAAACCGTCTCCAGCTGCATGCTGCACATCAGACCAAAACGGGTAATGGCGCTGTTGACGGAGTAGTCTGCGGTGAAGTAATCTCTGTCATCACGCAGATTGCCGCTGCCCAGCATCAGGACGAGAACGGTTGCGATCTCCAGTACGGCGAATACCGCAGCAGCCAGTGCCTTGCCCTTGCGGGAAGCGGGTTCTTCGGGGACGATCTTCTTGTTGAGTGCCAGCAGCATGAACATGGGGTACAATGCTGCCAGAATGTAGGGAATGCTTGTGAAGATGGTCTCGATGGTCTCGTTGGCAAAGTCATTGGTGACGTCGCCTGCCATGGACAGCATGTAAGAAATCTCGAAGAAAATCTGGAAGAAGGATTTCGCGCAGTATTCCGCACAGAAGACAACCACTAACAAGAAAGTGATGAGAGCTGTCAGAATGATGCGAATCGTTCGGCTGCGGAACAGCTGGGTGATTGCCCAGAACAGCATACCGAAAGCGGCTGCGAAAATTACCAGATACAGATAATGATAGTCAACGCCTGTCACATCCACCGCGCCGATGCGCAGCAGCACTTCTTCATACAGGATGGTTAACGGGAAAAACAGCAAAGACCACAGATTCAGTCTCTGCTTGGTGTTGTGCTCGGTCATTTTAAGGTCCTTTCTCAGGAAAACGAATTGTCATTTTATGACATCTTATAATATAACATTTTATAGAGTGATTTCAAGCGTTGAATCACAAAAAACTGGCAAGTAAGCCTATTATGAGCGGATTGAACGGGAATCATCCCAATCAACAAAAGCTGCACAATTCCTGTGCAGCTTTTGACTCAATTAAGTTTTGCCCTGGAAGCGATTTCCGCATTTACTGCAGGTGATATTGACCTTGCCTTTGCCTTTGGGAACGCGGAGATTGGTCTTGCAGGTGGGGCAGACAAAGAATTTATATTCCTTGCGCTGCTGGAATTTTTCCTTGCTCATACGGAGGTGCTGACGAATCGAGCCCATCCATTCCAGATAATGCAGATTTTCCAGATATCTCTTTTCAATTTTACGGCTGAAGACGCGGTAGACAGTCCATACAATCAGCACATATGCCGCTGCATTGAACAGGCCGGCCAAAACCGGAATATCCGATAATAGCACAGCGAACAATGTGCATAGGACAATGCACAGCAGCAAAAAGCGGTACAGTTGGTCGATTCCATAGCGACCGCTCATAAACTTGATCAGTTTTTCTTTCATAAAATCCAATCCTTTGGAGTCAGAATCCTATAGTCTTATTTTATTCACCGTAAAGTCTTTGTCAATTGACTTCATAGTAAGTTTACATTTTGCGGAAAAGCTTCACCAATAAATGATACAATATACAAAAAGGTTGCATATTCGGTGAATGAGGAGTATAATTATGCATTATCAAAAAGCGGGAGGAAACTCGTAATGGAATTGAAAGGCAAATCTTTTTTGAAGCTTCTGGATTTTACGTCTGAGGAAATCGCGTATTTGCTGGATTTGGCGGCGCAGCTGAAGCAGGAGAAAAAGCAGGGGATTGCCCATCGGCATCTGGAAGGGAAAAATATCGCGCTGATTTTTGAAAAGACCAGTACCCGTACCCGCTGTGCATTTGAAGTGGCAGGCCATGACCTTGGCATGGGCACTACCTATCTGGGCCCCACAGGCAGCCAGATGGGAATCAAGGAGTCTGTTGCGGACACTGCTCGTGTGCTGGGCAGAATGTATGACGGGATTGAATATCGCGGATTTGCGCAGGAAAAAGTGGAGCAACTGGCCAAGTATGCCGGTGTGCCTGTGTGGAACGGCCTGACCGATGAATTCCATCCCACCCAGATTCTGGCGGATTTTCTGACCATTCGGGAGCATTTCGGCAAGCTGAAGGGCATCAAGTTTGTATATATGGGAGATGCCCGTTTCAACATGGGCAACAGTCTGATGGTTGGCTGTGCGAAAATGGGTCTGCACTTCACCGCCTGCGCACCCGAGGCCTATTTCCCCGCGCCCGAGCTGGTGGAAACCTGCAAGGCATTGGCAGCGGAAAGCGGCGGCAGCATTACGCTGTGCACCGACCCCATGGAGGCCACCAAGGGTGCGGATGTCATTTACACAGATATCTGGGTCAGCATGGGTGAGCCTGTGGAGGTCTGGGCAGAACGCATTGAAGCGCTGGGTCCCTATCAGGTCAACAGCACCGTTATGGAAAATGCAGGGCCGCAGGCACGCTTTATGCACTGTCTGCCTGCCTATCATGATTTGAATACCCAAATCGGCAAGGAAATGGGAGAAAAATTCGGAAGAGACTCTATGGAAGTGT
This sequence comes from Oscillospiraceae bacterium, assembly GCA_017411665.1. Next base: position 3,930 of record JAFQPT010000307.1, read on the forward strand.
CTGACGAGGTCTTTGAAGGGCCGCAAAGCATTGTCTTTGATGAAGCGGAGAACCGCATGCACACCATTAAGGCGGTCATGCTGGCAACACTGAAGTAAATAAAAAACGCACTCATTTGAGTGCGTTTTTTGATTGTGTTCTGAAGCACAGGCTCAGCAGCAGGGGATTGGCGTATATGACAGGCAAAGCATAGCGTACCCCGTTGAGGAAGAAGGTAGGAGAAGCGGCGCAGACTGCAATACCGATCAGAGAAGGCAGCATTACGAATGCGTACCGCTTATCCTTGCAGCCGAACAATGCATAGAATACCAGATAGATGGCGACCCACATCTGGAAGCCTGTGTTGGACAGGGGCATGGTCAGCGGGAAGGATTCAAAGAGCTTGACGCAGTAGCTGAGCGCGCTGCGCAGCGGCATCAGCGGGGTGCAGTCTTGGAACTGAACATCACTGATGTTGATGAGACCGTTATAAAATACGAAGTTTTCCGTATTGGGGTAGAAGAACCCGTAAATGTTGTTGATGGTGGCCTGGAGATAGGCATCGGGATGCCGCAGGAACTGCGCCAGCCATGTTTTCAGATAAGGGCCGAGTGCAGTCTTATCTCCTGTGAAGGTGCCCTTGACGGGGTCGCTGAGGTCGGGGTCATACAGTGTGCCGAGGTGTTCATAGTCGATGACGGCGGCGATGGAAGCGGCTTCTTCGGCGGTGACGTCCTCGGGGTAGTCGCGGACATAGCGCGCAGTCTGCTGGAAGGGAATGGACATGACCTCTGCAAAGGGGCCTTCTGCGACTCCCAGAGCGGGAAGCAGAGCGTTGGAATATATGGAATGCATGATGCATGCGGCCAGCAGCACAACCGTCAGACTTGTCCAACGGTTGTGTCTGATATTCATCAGACACAATAATGATCCTACGAACGTACAGCCAATGAGGATGAAAATACCGTTGTTGCGCGCAATCGCCATAAGGATGGCGGCACCAAACAAGGCAAAGCAGCGCTTTCTGCTGTGGGGCAGAAACAGTTCTTCGGTCAGAATTGCGATGAACAGAACAGTCAGACAGGAGAACAGGACGTCTTTTACAAGGGTGGAAATGTAGTTGGAATAAATGGTGGCAACTGCGTAGATTCCCACGGAAATCAGCTGCAGTACTTCGGGAACGCTCAGTCGACGCATGGTGAGTGTGGTGTAGGCCAAAATTGCGGAGCACACAGTGGTCTGGAAGAGTACAAACAGGAACAGACCAAGCTCATAAGAGCCCAGCAGACCGTAGCCGATTTTGACCCACAGCCCCATGATGAAGCTGGATGCGGGGGGAGAATGGGCGGTGAAGGGGAGAACACCCAGAGCCTGCATGATTTGCCGATAAGCATCAAATTCCAAGGCAGCGGGGAAACGCACCAGAACATAGGGCAGCCAGCATACGAAAATAATCGCCCAGGGGGCAAGGAAGGGGTGCTTCTGCCAGAATTTCGGCAGAGAAATTTCTGTGCGGGATAGCTTCTGCATCAGCAGCTTCCCCCAGCCGAGGACGGACTGCATCAGGAAAAACAGGCCGAACAGCGTCAGAACACTCAGCAAAAGAGAAATCACGGAACCGAAGGCCAAATCCCAGGAATCAATCATTTCGTAGCTGTGACCGAGAATGAGCAGACCGGAAAACAGGAAGCACACTACAGACTCCCAAAGAGAGTGCTTCTGTTTGGGGGCTTTCACATATAGAAATGTCAGTGCTCCGAAGGAAATGATGACATAAATATTATGCGGGAACAGTGCCGCGGCAATATCGGAGATGCCTCCGCTGTGTGCGACAGACAAAACATCCTGTGACATTACCAGCAATGCAAAGAATATCAGCAGAATTTTCGTTGCTGAGAGAATGTGGTAAATGATGGGAATCTTTCTCATAAAAACCTCCCGAAACGGGCATACTTATGGAATATTATGGCATACTTTCCGATTCTTTTCAACAATAGAAAACGCACCGTATTTCACGGTGCGTTTTCTTTGTTTGATTCAATTTGTTCTGCGAAGGATGACTGCGAATCGGTGCGAAGTCCCAGATGGCGCTCGATGCGCTCCAGCCGTTCGTCGAAGCTGATTAAAACGCGGACAAACAGCGCTATGAGAAAGGCAACCGCTGCAATCAGCAGCCATACGTTCTCCAACAGCGCGCCAAATACGGAAATAAGAATGAGAATCAGCAAAAAACAAAGAAGAAAGATGCTGAGGAACTTCATGTATGACCCTCCTTATCGAATGAAATTGGTGTGGATAGGGGACTCTGCTTCGGGATAGGGGATGCCCGCCTGCTTGCCGGCCTCGATGCATTTCAAAAGCCAAGCCATATTGCGGCCGAGGACACGCATAATCTGCATGCCTTCCGTATCCTGCTTCACTTCTTCTGACGTATTTCCGTGCACCATGTTCCAGTATCGGGAGGTCACAAGGGGCATCTGGGCATAGAGGATGTATTTGTTCAGTACATCCAGTGCGGCGGTAGTACCTGCTCTGCGGGCGGATACAATGGCGGTGCCGGGCTTATGGCGCAGGGTAGAGCCGCCTGCGTAGAACACTCTGTCCAGCAGGGTGATGGCAGTACCCGAAGGAGAGGCATAGTGCACGGGAGAGCCGATGACCATGCCGTCCATATGTGTCATCTTATCGAGGATGATGTTTGCCGCGTCATCGTAGATGCAGCGGTTGGTCTGCTTGCAGGCTCTGCAGGCGGTGCAGGGCTGAATGGGTGCGGTGCCGACCTGCAGGATTTCGGAGTCCACACCACAGGATTCCAATGTATCGGCGACTTCTTTTAAGGCGGTATAGGTGCAGCCGTACGGGTGCGGACTGCAGTTGATGAGCAAAACCTTCATGAGTCATTCTCCTTGTGTTGTTATCTTACCTAATATTATAGAAGGAAGAGCGGGGTTTGTCGATGTTTTTGCCGAAAAGTGCAGGGGAACATTGCTTTTTTTACCTTTGCGGAGTATAATAAAACGCTTTTAAACTATGATATTTTTACACTGTCTGAAGGAAGTGTTTATTTTGCGGAACTTAAGAAATATTGCAATCATTGCCCACGTTGACCACGGCAAAACCACTCTGGTTGACGAAATGCTCAAGCAGTCCGGCATCTACCACGAAAACCAGGAAGTGGTGGAACGCGTAATGGACTCCGGCGACCTG
>JAFQPT010000029.1 GCA_017411665.1 Oscillospiraceae bacterium
GCTTGCTCAAATAGTGTTCGAAAAAGAAAAGCAAGCTGCCGCTGCTGTTGGTATGCATTTTGCTGCTGGCAGTTGGCATCGGAGCTGTTTTCTTTGGCGGAGGAAGCTTAAATGCTACCCCTGCTAAAGCATTTGAATATAAAGTTTTGGATGATGGTACGGTTGCGATTACCGGATTGAAGGATCGGAGTTATGAGACTATTGTGATTCCAAATAGAATTGCAGGGAAAACAGTGACCCAAATCGGGTTTGCTGCTTTTTCAAGATGTGGTAATCTTGTTGAAGTAACGGTTCCCGATAGTATTACAAAGATTGACAGTAAAGCTTTTATAAATTGTTATTCATTGAGGAGTGTTAATCTTGGTGATTCGGTGACGACTATTGGGGACAGTGTATTTATGGATTGTCATTCGTTGACTGAGATTTCGATTCCGAGCTCCGTAACAACAATTGAAAAATTAACATTTTCCGGATGCATTTCTCTTACGCAGCTTACAATTCCAAACTCAGTAATAACTATTGGACAGGAGGCCTTTTTAGGTTGCAGTAATTTGAGTAATATAATAATTCCGGATTCGGTGACAACAATTGAAGAATATGCATTTACCGGATGCAGTTCTCTTACGGAGATAGTAATCCCCGAATCGGTGACAACCATTGGGGACTATGCGTTTCATAATTGCAGTAATTTGCAGTACGTATATTACGAAGGTTCTAAAAATCAGTGGAAGAAAATTGACATTGATGACAGCAACAGCAGTTTAATTTACGCCACCATTCACTACAACTACTAAGGTTAACTCTATACAGGAGTGATTGATATGGAGAACAATCTTGCCATGCTGCCCGGATGGAAAATCGTACGGGAGCTTGGTCACGGCAGTTTCGGTGCTGTGTACGAGATTGAACGAAAAATATTCAAGAATACGGAAAAAGCCGCTTTGAAGGTGATATGCATTCCCCGTGACAAAGCGGAAATCGAGGATTTGCGTCGGGATGATTATGATGACGCAAGCATCACTGCGATTTTCGAGGACCAGCTACAGGGGATTCTGGATGAATACATGCTCATGCGCAAGCTCAACGGCAACACCAACGTGGTCAACTGCGACGACGTGATACAGGTGCAGCATGATGACGGCTTCGGCTGGGATGTATACATCAAGATGGAGCTGCTGACTCCCTTGAAGGAAGCCCTGCCCCGTACCCCTACGGAGGAGCAGGTCATCCGCATCGGCAGTGATATGTGCAATGCTCTCGGTCTGTGCGAGGTGCATCACATCATCCACCGCGACATCAAGCCCGAAAATATCTTTGTTTCCCCTTATGGCGCGTATAAGCTGGGAGACTTCGGTGTGTCCAGAACCATGGAGCGCACCACCATGGGCACGAAAACCGGTACATACAACTATATGGCACCGGAGATTTACAACAATCGGGAATACAACCACACTGCGGATATTTATTCCCTCGGTATGGTGCTGTACTGGCTGCTGAATGAGCGCCGCGGCCCGTTTTTGCCTCTGCCTCCGAAAATTGCCAGAGCGACAGAGCATGAAATGGCGCGTACCCGCCGCTTCCGCGGCGATGCACTGCCTGCTCCCAAGTATGGCAGCGATGCATTAAAGGCAGTGGTGCTGAAGGCGTGCGCCTTTGACCCGAAGGACCGCTATCAGTCCGCAAAGGACATGAAAAAGGCTTTGGATGTTCTGCTTGCGGCCTATGAGATGACCGAAACGGAGACGGGATCCGAAACGGTTACAGTCGATACTGTGCGGGCGGAAAAGCAGACACCTTCCCCGAAAGCGATTGCTCCGGTTGCGGAGCATACTGTGGTGGAAGCGACCGAACGGTCTTCCGCGGAACAGAAAAAACAGGAACTGCCGAAGTCGGAGAAGAAAGCAGAACCGCCTAAGGAAGAGAAAAAACAGGAACTGCCGAAGCCGGAGAAGAAAACAGAAGCTCCTAAGGTGGAGAAAAAGCAGGAACCTGTACAGCGGAAGAAATCCGCTGCGTCTCCCGAACCCAAGCAGACAGAACCCCAAAAGCAGGAACAGAAACCCGTTGAAAAGGTTCCCGACAAAAAACGGAAGCCGAAGGGGATTTTTGCACTTGTGGCTTTGCTGGTGCTGGTGATTGCTGCAGCTACAGTATTGGGCAGAGGCGGAGATTCCGATTCCGCATCGAACCCGACGGATGCACCTCAGCCCACTGTGAGCGTAACGCCCACCGCTGTGCCTACCCCCACATTGCAGCCAAATCCGTCGAATAGCGATGAAGCATATTTTTCGCTGACGTTGTTTGACGCTTCGGACGGGGTAGAGCCGGGCGATAACGGAATCGAAAATATGGTGTCCTTCACACTGAATGATATTTTCTTTGAAGATTACGGCGAAATTACAGGCTATAGTCTGTATGCACCCGATGAGACACCTTATCCAAACCATTACGTTACTGTGATGTGGTCCTCTGATGGAATTTATATTCAGCCCACGGAGATGCTGCCTTACGGTACGTATTGTGTGGACTTTACCGGTACAAAAGATAACTTCGATGTGTATGTGGTTTATGGTTTGCCCGATGAGCGCTATCACTATGGGATTACCTTCGATGATCCGCTTGATGAGTATTTCGGAAAAGCATATCACGAGCAGACAGGGGTTGCGCTGACTCCGGAACTGCTGGAAGAATACGGAATTGACTGGTCGGAGAACTTCAAATACGATATGTATGAAGAACGAGGCCGCGATTTCGAAGACGGTCGTCCCATTGTGTTCAAAAACGATATGGGCTATTTGGCATATGGAAACGACGGACTCTATTTCTCCGAAACACTGACAGATGCTTGCTGGTGGATGGAAAAATGGGGATAAATCACAATCTGAAGATTGCCTCAATGGTGTGATAATGGTACAATAATAAATAATCATGCGTTTTCGGGAGAATTTTGCTGATTCTCCCGAAAGTCATATATAGGGAAGAACGAAAGAGAAAAATAGGATCGTGATCGATATGGAAAACAATCTTGCCATGTTTCCCGGATGGCGCATCGTGCGGGAAATCGGCCGCGGCAGCTTCGGTGCTGTGTACGAGATTGAACGAAAACTTTTTGAGGATACGGAAAAGGCCGCACTGAAGGTCATTTCCATTCCCCGCGACAAGGCTGAAATATCGAATTTGCGGCAGGATGAGTATGACGATGCCAGCATTACCGCAATTTTTGAAGACCGGCTGCAGGGCATCCTCAAGGAATACATGCTCATGCGTAAGCTCAACGGTAACACCAATGTGGTCAACTGCGATGACGTGGTGCAGGTGCAGCATGATGACGGCTTCGGCTGGGATGTGTACATCAAGATGGAACTGCTGACTCCCTTGAAGGAGGCTTTGCCTCGCATTCCCACGCAGCAGCAGGTCATCAAAATCGGCAGCGACATGTGCAATGCACTCATTTTGTGTGAGGATAACTGCATCATCCACCGCGATATTAAGCCCGAAAACATCTTCGTATCTCCCCATGGTGCGTACAAGCTGGGGGACTTCGGCGTGTCCAAAACCATGGAGCGCACTACTACGGGCACGACTACAGGTACCTATAACTATATGGCACCCGAGGTCAGCAATTATCAGCCCTACAACCATACAGCAGACCTCTATTCTCTGGGGATTGTGCTGTACTGGCTGCTGAATGAGCGCCGCGGCCCGTTTTTGCCTCTGCCTCCCGCAATCGCAAAGGCAAATGATCATGAGCTGGCGCGTGCACGCCGTATGCGCGGGGACACCATTCCCGCACCCAAGTACGGCAGCGATGCACTGAAAGCAGTGGTACTGAAGGCTTGTGCCTTTGACCCTAAGGATCGCTATCAGTCTGCAAGGGAAATGAAGAAAGCGCTGGATGCACTTTTGCAGACTGAGGAACGCAAGGGGAGTGCGGCGGACAAACAGGTCGTCCAAACGGAGCATGTGACCGAGGAGAACACCGAGAGGACAATCAGCGGACGCAAGCCCGATATTCGGAAAAAAGAAGCTCCTGTCGGTGCGGAAGTCAGCGGTACGGTGGTTGACCGAACGGAACGGAAGAATTCCGCTTCTCAGCAGACCCCGAAAGCAGAAAAAAAGCCTGATACGGAAGAAAAAACGAAACAAATTCCACCTAAGCGTGTAGAAATAAAAGAAGAGGCTTACCAACAGAAAGCTCCCTCGAGAAAATCCGTAAAATCCATTTTGCTGATAATCCTGATTCTATGCGGGGTTACAGTGTTCGCATATGGACTGGGGATTTTTGACGCGGTGTACGATCGGTTCGTTTACGACGAGGCATTCGTCGATGATGCAGCTCCCGCGGAAGCGTTTGCTTATCATATTGAAGCTGACGGCACGGTGACCATTGAAGCACTGAATCATTTCGATGATCGTCGGCTGGTCATTCCCGAGACCCTCGAGGGAAAACCCGTGACCAAGATTGAATTTGCTGCTTTCTGTGGTGCAGATTTCTTGGAAGAAGTGATTCTGCCCGATACAGTGAAAATCATCGAGTCGGATGTATTCAACGGCTGCACCGGTCTGGAACGTGTAAGTCTGGGTAATTCCCTTGTGTCCATTGGTCACGGGGCGTTTAATGACTGTACCTCCTTGCAGGAGGTTGTGCTGCCGGAGACACTGGAGTCCATTGACTACAGTGCTTTCAACGGCTGTACGTCATTGACAAAAATCGTATTGCCCGATTCTTTGACGAAGCTGGGCAACTCGGCTTTCTTCCATTGCACAGCCCTCACTGATGTGACCATCGGCAATTCGTTGTCTGTTATTGGCAATAATGTCTTTACCGGATGCACTGCATTGAAGACAATTACTATTCCCGATTCTGTGGAAGTACTCGGCAATGGCGTGTTCTACCAATGCAGCGGCTTGCAGACGATTCATTTCGGAAACGGGCTGATTTCCATCGGCAATAACACGTTTTTGGAATGCAGCGCACTGGAGGCGGCGGTGCTGCCCGATACGGTAAAGCAAATCGGGGACGGTGCGTTTAGAATGTGTGGTTCTTTGACGGAAATCAGCCTTGGCGATTCTGTTGAAACCATTGGAGAGAGTGCATTTTACGGATGCTCCTCTTTGAACGAGATTTTGATTCCCGCTTCGGTCGTCGAAATCGGAAATACTCCGTTTTCGGAATGTCCCAATTTGAAGGACATTTACTATGAAGGCAGTGAGGACGACTGGAATCGGGTTTGTCCCTACTATGACTATAGTTATCAGTACGGGTTTGTTACTGCCACAGTTCATTACAACTACGTAGGTTAAATCTACACAGGAGTGATAGGAATGAAGAACGATCTTGCTATGTTTTCCAAATGGAAAATCGTTCGGGAAATTGGCCGCGGCAGCTTTGGCTCCGTGTACGAGATTGAAAAAACCATGTTTGGTGAAACGGAAAAGGCTGCACTGAAGGTCCTTACCATTCCCAGAGATCAAAGCGAAATAAGAAGCTATCAGCAGGATGACTATGACGATGCCAGCATCATTGCGATTTTTCGCGATCAGGTGCAGGATCTGCTCAAGGAATACGTACTCATGCGCAAGCTGAACGGCAACACCAACGTAGTCAACTGTGACGAGGCGGAGGCCGTGCAGCATAAAGACGGGTATGGCTGGGATGTCTATATCAAGATGGAGCTGCTGACTCCCTTGAAGGACGGACTGCCTCGTTCTCCCTCGGAAGCGGAAATCGTCAAGGTGGGTACCGATTTGTGCAATGCACTGATTCTGTGTGAGAATAATAATATCATCCACCGCGACATTAAGCCCGAGAATATCTTTGTGTCTCCCCATGGCGCATATAAGCTGGGGGACTTTGGTGTTTCCAAGGCACTGGATCGCAGTAATTTCGGGAGCACGCTGACCGGTACGCCGAGATATATGGCACCCGAGGTATATAACAGAAAGCACTATAATCATACAGCGGATATTTATTCTCTGGGTCTGGTGCTGTACTGGCTGCTGAATGAACGCAGACTGCCTTTCCTGCCTCTGCCTCCGCAGGTGCCCAAGCCCTCCGAGCATGAAATGTCTGCGCTTCGCCGCTTCGGCGGGGAAGTACTGCCTGCACCTCGCCACGGCTGCGATGCATTGAAAAAGGTCGTGCTGAAGGCTTGTGCGTTTGACCCGAAGGACCGCTATCAGTCTGCGGAGGAAATGAAGCGGGCATTGGATGAGATTCCTTATCACAGAGACCAACTCATTCCCGGGTTTGAACCGAAAAAAGATGAGCCCGTCGATGAGGATGACCGTACAATTCCTGCGGTGAAAATCGTGGTTCCCGACACAGAGGATACCGACGATTTTGACAATATGGGTACGATTCGGGACGACACCGTTCCCGATGTGACCCAAAAGGATTCCCTGACTCTTGCCGAGCAATACTTTAGTGAAGGGTATCGCTTTGATGTGGGCGAAGGTGTTCCCCGTAACTATGCGGAAGCTGTGAGATGTTATCGTAAGGCAGCGGAACACAATCACAAAGCGGCGATTAACAATCTGGGCATTTGCTATGAATACGGCAAGGGTGTGCCTAAGAGTCTGGAAGAAGCGGCAAATTTGTACCATAAGGCAGCGGAATTGGGCCATGCGGACGCACAGTGCAATCTGGGCTACTGCTATGACGTGGGCCGCGGTGTCGCACAAAACCACGAAGAGGCTGCAAAGTGGTACCGTAAGGCAGCGGAGCAGAATCATAAGCGCGGATTGAATAATCTGGCGATTTGCTATAAACAGGGCAAGGGAGTTCAGAAGAATCTCGCTGAAGCTGTGAGACTGCTGCATCGTGCGGCAGAACAGGGTTATGCGTCTGCGCAGTATAATCTGGGTTATTGCTATGAAAACGGGCAGGGAGCCGAGGTTAATTTAGCGGAAGCAGCGAAATGGTATCGAAAGGCTGCGGAACAAGGTCATGCGGAAGCGCAGTGCTGTTTGGGATATTGCTGCGAATACGGCCGCGGGGTAGCACAGGACTACACGGAAGCAGTCAAGTGGTACAATAGAGCAGCGGAACAGAACCATTCCCGTGGGATGAATAATCTGGGTGCCTGTTACGAACTAGGTAAAGGCGTTGCTCGAAATGTGGTACAGGCGGCAAAGCTGTATCGCAGAGCCGCGGAGCAGGGCTATGCAGAGGCACAGAGTAATTTTGGTTACTGCTACAGCATCGGCCGCGGTGTCGCACAAAATGATGAAGAGGCAGCAAAATGGTATCGGAAGGCTGCGGAACAAAACAACAAACGTGGCCTCAATAATCTGGGCGTTTTCTACGAACAGGGCAGAGGTGTACCCAAGGATGTTTATCAGGCTGTGAGCTTGTATCGCAAATCGGCCGAGCTGGGGTTTGCGGATGCACAGTGCAATTTGGGCTACTGCTATGAAAACGGCAACGGTGTGAAGCAGGATTACGCGGAAGCTGTGAAGTGGTACAGCAAGGCCGCTGAACAAAATCTTCTCCGTGCGTTGAATAATCTGGGGCGCTGCCACTCTATGGGTAAGGGCGTTCCGCAGAACTACGCAGAAGCTTTGAAGCTGTACCGCAAAGCAGCGGAACAGGGTCATATGTACGCCCAGTTCAATCTCGGTATTTACTATGAAAACGGCCGCGGTGTGGCACAGGATTATGCGGAAGCTGTGAAGTGGTATCGCAAGGCGATGGAACAAAATCACGCACGGGCGGCGAATAATCTGGGTGTGTGCTACGAACACGGCAGAGGCGTTCCCAAGAATCAGGCGGAAGCCGTGCATCTGTATCAAAGGGCAGCGGAGCTGGGGAGCACGGACGGACAGTGTAATCTGGGCTATTGCTATGATGCCGGAAACGGTGTTCCCCGTAATTATGCGGAAGCAGTGAAATGGTATCGCAAGGCAGCGGTTCAGAATCATAGCCGTGCGATGTATAATCTGGGTGTGTGTTATGAATTTGGACAGGGCGTGCCGAAGAACCCTGCCGAGGCAGTGAAGCTCTATCAGAAGGCAGCCGATCAGGGCTATGCATCTGCGCAGAATCAGTTGGGTAATTGCTATTTCTATGGAACCGGCATTGCCAAGAATGAAGCGGAAGCAGTGAAATGGTATCGCAAGGCTGCAGAGCGGAATAACAGCGGTGCACAGTACACATTGGGCTGGTGCTATGAACGAGGCCACGGTGTGCAGAAAAATGCAGCAGAGTCACTGAAGTGGTACCGCAAGGCAGCGGAACAGGGACATAAAACTTCCTGCGAAAAAATGTGCGAATACTATATGAACAGCAGTGACGCTAGCGATGCGGAAGCTGTGAAGTGGTATCGCAAGGCAGCGGAACAGGGCAATGCGAGTGCACAGTGCGCATTGGCGTATTGCTATGAAACAGGCAGCGGTGTGCCGCAGAACTTCGCAGAGGCAGTGAAGTGGTACCGTGAAGCAGTTCTGCAAAATCATATGCCCGCCATCAATAATCTGGGCGTATGCTACGAACAGGGCATTGGGGTGGACAAGAATGCAGCGGAAGCGGTGAAGTGGTATCGCAAGGCGGCTGAGCAGAATTATGCGGAGGCACAGTATCGTCTGGGCTGCTGCTATGAAACAGGCAGCGGTGTGCCGCAGAATTCCGCGGAAGCGGTGAAGTGGTACCGTGAAGCAGCTGAGCAGGACCATGTCCGTGCAATCGTCAATTTGGGTGCTTGCTGCGAAACGGGCAGAGGCATTGCGAAGAACGTGGTCGATGCGGTGAAGTGGTATCGTAAGGCTGCGGATTTGGGCGATGCGGTTGCACAGAATAAGCTGGGCAACTGTTATTACTACGGTACGGGTCTGACCAAGAATGAGGTGCAGGCGGTGAAGTGGTATCGCAAGGCTGCAGAACAGAATCATGCAGGCGCGCAGTACAGCCTCGGCTGGTGCTATGACCGCGGACAGGGTGTTGAGAAGAACAAGACCGAAGCGGCAAAATGGTATCACAAGGCAGCCGAACAGGGGCACAAAGCATCCTGTGGTCGTTTGAGTATGTTCTATACCAACGGGACCGGAGTAGAAAAGAATCTTGACGAGGCAAAACGCTGGAAAGAAAAGGCAAATGCTTAAATATTCCACAGACTCTATCGATTCAGTCTCGAAATAATCAAAGGACACATCGAAAGATGTGTCCTTTGGCGCTTATACGGAGGAGTTCCTTTGCGAAAAAGTGAGATAAAAGAATATTTTGATACCCGCGCAGCAGATTGGGATCGCACTCTGATCAAAAACGATCAAACGATTCAAACAATTTTAGAGCTTGCAGGGGTTCATTCGGGAGCGCACGTGCTGGACGTTGCCTGCGGAACAGGGGTGTTGATTCCATACTATCTGGAGCGAAAGGTGGCTTCTGTGACTGCAGTGGATATCTCTGCGGAAATGATTCGTCTTGCACAGAGTAAGTTTCCCCACGATGCAGTTCGTTTTATATGCGGAGATGCCGAGCATTTGACTTTTGACCGTGATTTTGACTGTGTGGTTGTCTATAATGCGTTTCCCCATTTTCCCAA
>JAFQPT010000308.1 GCA_017411665.1 Oscillospiraceae bacterium
GCTGCCATGCAGTGGGGTCTTGCTAAGGCTGCTAAGAAAAAGGAGGCTAAGTAAGTATGAGTATCACGACTTTGCTCGCCATTTCTCTTGGCGCTATTCTGACCAATAACTTTATCTTCTCCCAGTTCCTGGGTATCTGCCCCTTCCTGGGTGTTTCTCAGAAGGTTGATACCGCTCTGGGTATGGGTCTGGCTGTTACCTTCGTTATGGGCATGGCATCCGCCCTGTGTTATGTTGTCACCGGCCTGCTGAACATGTTCGATCTGGGCTATATGCAGACTCTGGCATACATCCTGATCATTGCTTCTCTGGTTCAGCTGGTAGAAATGTTCCTGAAGAAGAACATTCCTTCCCTGTACGCTTCTCTGGGTATTTACCTGCCCTTGATTACCACCAACTGTGCGGTTCTGGGTGTAGTTCTGCTGAACGTTCAGAATAACTACAACTTCATCGAATCTCTGGTTTACGGTATCACCGGCGGTATCGGCTTCCTGGTAGCAATCGTTCTGTTTGCTTCCGTTCGTGAACGTCTGGAATTTGCTGATTACCCCGAAAGCTTCAAGGGTTTCCCCATTGCTCTGGTTTCCGCAGGTCTGCTGGCTCTGGCATTCATGGGCTTCAGCGGCATGAAGATTTGGTAATAGGAGGAACTGCACATTATGATGAATATTATTTATGCTGTAGCTGTCCTCGGCGTGATGGGCGCTCTGTGGGGTGCCATTCTGGCATTCGCTTCCAAGGTGTTTGCTGTTGAAGTTGACCCTCGTGAAGAAGCTGTACTGGGCTGCCTGGCCGGCGCAAACTGCGGTGGCTGTGGCTACCCCGGCTGTTCCGGCTACGCTGCTGCTATCGTTGCTGGCGAAGCTCCCATTGATAAGTGCGGTCCCGGCGGCCCCGAAGCTGCTGCAAAGATCGGCGAAATCATGGGTGTTGGCGGCGGCTCCGGCGAAAAGATGATCGCATTCGTACCCTGCTCCGGTTCTCTGGACGTTGCCGGCCTGAAGTTCAACTACACCGGCGAAAAGACTTGCCAGGCTGCTATGGGTTACGGCGGCAAGGGCACCAAGATCTGCTCCTACTCCTGCATCGGTTACGGTGACTGTGTGAAGGCATGTAAGTTCGGTGCAATGAAGATCGAAAACGGCGTTGCTAAGGTTGACCGCGAAAAGTGCGTTGGCTGTATGGCATGTGCCGAAGCTTGCCCCAAGGACGTGATCGTAAAGGTTCCCTACAGCCAGAACGAACTGGTTGCTTGCCGTTCCAACGACAAGGGTCCCGCAGTCATCAAGAGCTGCAAGGTCGGCTGCATTGGCTGCATGAAGTGCGTGAAGGAATGTCCCGCTGACGCAATCAAGGTCACCAACTTCCTGGCAGAAATCGATCCCAACAAGTGTGTCAAGTGCGGCCACTGTGAGACCGTTTGCCCCAGAAAGATCATCAAGCCTCAGGACTAATGATTACAAAAAAGACCTCCGAGAAATCGGAGGTCTTTTTCTATGCTGTTTTTTCTTGTAGGGAACGGCTTAATCCAATCTGCATGATGGTTTTATTCGGCGAAGGATATGGAGTATTGGGGAAGTATCAGCTTCCAAAAAATCAGTCCATTGAGCATCAGCAGCAATCCAAATGCCATTCGCGCAGTTGATTCGTGGACCAGCAGCATAATGCCGTTCATGTCACCGCCGCCAAAGAATCCGCACAGGATACTCAGATACAAAGGGTCGAGGAGCAGCAGGATGATGGTGCTGTAATAGCAGCAGGCACGCAGCAGCTTGGAAGGGGCGCGGCAAATTCGTTTTGAGAGAGCAGTCATGACGTATGCGGAAATTTGCGTGGCCAAAACGCCGACAAGGCAAAAGACAGCGAGTTGCAGGGGTGTAAGCCGGTCGGCAAAGATGTCGATTTGGATACCGAGTCCCATGAAGTTGATTTTCTTGAATACACCGTGGGAAAGAGCATAAAGAAAATGAGCCCCTTCGTGGATGAGATAGTAGACGGCGACTGCGGTGAGCAGACCGATATATTGTCGGGTACGTTTTGTCATTTGCGATTCCTTTCTGTGTTTTGTTTACTTGCACTTCCTAAAGAAGCTTGTTATAATGTGTCAAAAGACCCTCAGAAGGAGAAAAAATATGGATTTCCTGTTTCGTTTACTGCCTCCCGCACGCTGGAGACTGCTGTGCATGGCTTTGCTGGTACTGGCACTGTTTTGCAGTATCTCTTCCTATACCGATGACAGCGTTGCTTACCAGAATGCTGCGGCAATTTGCCTGGCGCTTGCCATTGGTGGGACGTTGGGGTTCTGGCGCTGTCCCCGCTGCCGCAGAGTGCTGCCCTTGAAGAACATGATGTACCTCAAGGAATGCCCCAAGTGCCATAGCGATGTGCGTAATTTTAAATATTGATAAAAAAGGCCCTCCTTCGATAAGGAGGGCTGTCAGCGAAGCTGACTGGGTGGTCGAAAATAATTATGAAAATTAATTATGCTGTTTATTGTTCGACCTCTCCGTCAAAATCGTTCCGATTTTGCCACCTCCCCTTATCGAAGGGGAGGCTTTTTTAATATTTCCGCTTCAGCACCATGTAGCAAATCCAGTACAGCACAATGACCAAACATACACTCATGCTGCAGAACATCATCAGATCTTCGCGGCCAAGCAGCTTACATACAATGGAAGCTACAGCGGCAATCATCACGAACAGATAGCCCGCCCAGCTCCATGCTTTGATACGCAGAAACTTGTTGCGTTCGTCCTGAAGCGCCACATCATAGGTTTCTTTGTATTCGGGATTGGAATGATAGCGAATGCTGCGAATCATTTGAAGAATCCCGACGAAAATCAAGGCAACACCCATCCCTTGCCAAAATTCGTCTATGGTTCCCATCATGCCGAAAATCAGCAAAATGACGCCCAGTACGATTTCTACAATATTTGCAATCCAACGTGTTTTGTTCATGGTTCAGTCCTCCTCATAGATAAATACATCTTCAATGGGCATACCGAAATACCGCGCGATTTTGAAGGCCAGCTGGATGGAGGGGTTGTATCGTCCTGTTTCCAGTGAGCTGATGGTCTGGCGGGATACACCCAGTGCCTTCGCAAATTCCTCCTGTCGGATGCCGCGACTCTTTCGAATTTCTTCAATTCTGTTTTTCAAGGCTGTACCTCCTTTGATGTAAAGTTTGCTTTACAATTTGAGCGTAGCATAGTATTTGTGAAATGTCAAGTGTGCTTTACATATCGTCCTTGTGAACTTCATATATAGGCGTAAAAAAGCCTCTCCTTTTAAGGAGAGGTGGCATTTTCGAGCTTGTGAGAAAATGACGGAGAGGTAATTTTGCAGAATTGAGGGAACTTCATGAACCTCTCAGTCATCCGCTCGTACCTCGCGTCTGACAGCTCCCCTTAAAAGGGGAGCCATCAATATGTAGTTTTAAAACAGGGTTTCTTCGTAGCCGGCCTGTGCTGCGATGGCATCCTTCCAGCAGCGGTGGCACATGGCGATGTAGGAATCGTTGCCGCCCAGCATGACCTGAGAGCCTTCCGTGACAATACGCCCGTTTTCGTCAATGCGGGCATTGACGATGGCCTTGCTGCCACAGGAGCAGATGGTCTTGATTTCCGTGATGGAATCTGCCAGCTCCATGAGGCGCTGTGCACCGGGGAAGAAGTGGGTGAGGAAGTCGGTGCGCAGACCGAAGCACAGCACGGGGATGTTTTCCTTGTCCACAATCGTGCGCAGCTGGTCGATTTGCGCAGGGGTGAAGAATTGGGATTCGTCGGAAATGATGACGTCATGTGCACCGATTTCCTTGTACACCTCGCAAATATCCTGCTCGGGTGTAATCACGTGTGCCTTGGCTTCCAGACCGATGCGGGAGCGCAGAATATCGGCACCGTCGCGGTCATCCACACTGGGCTTGATGAGCCAGACGCTCATGCCCCGTTCTTCATAGTTAAACTTAGTAATCAATGCCTGTGCAGACTTACTGGAGCCCATGGCACCGTATTTAAAATAGAGTTTTGCCATAAAATAATCCTTAGTTGTTGAGATGCTTTTCGATGCGGCCCACCAGCATATCCAGAGCGACCAGATTGCGTCCGCCTTCGGGAATGATGATATGAGCGTTCTTCTTGCTGGGCTCTACGAACGCTTCATGCATGGGTTTGACGGTGGTCAGATACTGGTCCACAACGGAGTCCAGTGTGCGGTCACGCTTTTTGACATCGCGGATGATGCGGCGCAGAATACGTACGTCGGCATCGGTGTCCACGAAAACACGGATATCCATTTCATCGCACAGCTGCTTATCTGCCAGAATCAGAATGCCTTCCACGATGATGACCTTTGCGGGCTTGATAGTGACAAAGTCCTTGCTGCGGTTGTGCACAGTGTAGTCGTATACGGGGCACTGCACAGACTTACCTGCCTTCAGCTGCTTGAGATGTTCGATCATCAGTTCGTTTTCAAATGCATCGGGATGGTCGTAGTTCAGCTTGCAGCGTTCTTCGTAGGTCATGTCATCATGAGCCTTATAGTAATTGTCGTGATTGACAACGGATACATCTCCGCCGAATCTCTCCATAATGCGCCTGGTAATGGTAGTCTTGCCGGAGCCGGTGCCGCCGGCGATGCCAATGGTCAAAATAGTGCTCATAGAAAAAGCCTCCATTCGTATCTCTCAATTTTTAATTCTATCATAGAATTACTGAAGATGCAATTCGAGTTTATCGGTTGAAAAAAAGGATACACTATGATACCCTAAGAACAGAAAAAGAAGGAGGGTTTACCATGAAATGGTTGTTTGACGGTGCGGATCGTTACTGCGCTCAAAGCAGCTGGAAGGATTTGGCACTTGTAAAATTCTGCTTATGCGCCATTGGTGTGATGATCGGTGTGCTTCTGCCTGTCAGTGCAAAAACGTCGGCATTTTGGGCAGCACTGATTGTGTTTATTGTGACCTACATTCCCTTAATGGCGAAGTTTTTTCGAGTCCTGTTTGTAAAATCTCCTGAAACCCAATCAAATGAAACGGAGGAATTATAATGTCTGAAAAGTCTCCCATCCCCACTCCCCATATTTCCTGCGAGAAGGGTGCATTTGCAAAGACCGTGCTGATGCCCGGCGATCCTCTGCGCGCAAAGTTTATTGCGGAAAATCTGCTGGAAGATGCAGTGCTGGTCAATAACGTCCGCGGCGTACAGGGCTACACCGGCAAGTGGAAGGGTGTTCCCGTATCCGTACAGGCAAGCGGCATGGGTATGCCTTCCATCGGTATTTACAGCTACGAGATGTACAATTTTTACGGTGTTGAAAATA
>JAFQPT010000309.1 GCA_017411665.1 Oscillospiraceae bacterium
CCTCTTTTGAGGAGTGGTGCATGTTATAGATTTGCTTTGTAGCTGAACCAGCATTCGGCAATGCGTTTTGTGGTGCCATGATTGTCACCTTCACCCTGCCAGCGCCAACCGTCATCGGTTTCGATCAGTGGCAGAGCGGCGTTCTGGAAGGGAACGGGCACATCGTCGGGGGAGTAGTAATAACCCATGTAGCTGCTGCCCAAAGTGTTTTGAGCGAATTGCACGATTGGGTGCGTTCCTCGAAATACGGTAACGTCACGGACTCCGGAGGGAAGATCGGATTTTGCGGCTGCAATGGGATCTTCCAGATATGCTTCCGCAATGTCAGTCATGTAGCTGAGTCGTCCGGGAGCAAAGTGGTTTATTGGGAAATCATGCAAATCTCTGACTGCCAGCTCCAACTCCGCAAGGTTGTTCCGTTCATCATCTTGATGCTTGACACCGAAGAAAATTCCGTTGGCATCATAGAGATCAATAGCTACGGAGTCCGCTTTTGCGGTTTCCTTCCATGGCACTATGACCATGTCCGGGGCAGACAAATCGGGATAGCTGATTAGCTTGCTGTTGCTGCCATCGGTCAGACGTATCTTAATGGAAGCGACATCGGGATTCGCAATCAGAATCACATCATAAGCGGATTTGTCCGTGATTTCACCGCTATCATTTGCAAGCGCGGGACTGCTGAGCAGGATCCCGTCATTGAGATCTGCGGCATTCTCAAAGCGTTCCATTTGTCCGGTAAACGTCGCCATATTGTCCTTGATCTGGAATACCGCCCAGCCGTAGTCGGTCTTCGGTACACCCGTGCGGAAGCCGACCACATGGTAGTCGTCTCCAATCAGATGTGTAGCAAAGACATCCACAGGCTCATCCAGCATACTTTCCAGACAGCGCTGGTAAAAGGGCTCATGGGCAACGTGTTTGCCGATTCCGCTTTTGACGGGGTAGAGATATTGGATCGTCAGCTGCTCCGTCTTGTAAAGTTCGCTGTCGGATGTGCCGAAGGCAATGTAATAGCTGCCTGTTTTATGGCGGGTCAGCAGATAAAACAAGTGCTGATGGCTGTCATCGGTGAAGCGTACGATTTTGCTGTCTGTGATTTCAGTGACGGGAGGCTGCTGATCCATAGCCAAACGGTAAGGCATCATATCATTGAGATTTTCGGTAGTCATTGGGAAAGGCTCTGCTGTTCCCAAATCTTCCCACCCATAAGAAAGATCCATCACCCAAAAGACATTGTCTGTGGTCAGACAGAAAGAACTGGGATGCTCGTAATACGTGCTGCTCGAATAATCTTGATAAGCGAGCTTTTCATAGCCGTACATAGTTGCGCCGAATGTATGGATGATTTCCTTCGGGTCGGTAAGAAGCCGTACAGCGCTGACGGCAAACAAAACCATGACGATGATCGTGACCAAGCGACCGGGATCGCGATATCGGAATACGTGCCGTACACGTTCGGCTGTATCGCCTTCGCCAAAAGCTACAGGTGCGGCGTGAATCTGCTTATGTCCGGTCGTGAGACTCAGCAGTGTTTGTGCGTAATCGGCCTTGTCAGCTTCGTCCAAGTCGGCTGTGACTGCCTCATCACAGGACAGCTCCATATCCCGCATAGCAAGAACGAATGCCAGCCATACCAGCGGATTAAACCAGTGGATGCACAGAGCCAGAAAGGCCAGAAGCTTGATTCTGTGGTCGCGGCGGTGGATATGGTATCGTTCGTGGTGCAGAATGTGAGACTGCTCTTGCGGTGTCAAATTCGCAGGCAGATAGATTTTCGGAGAGAACCAGCCCAACACAAAGGCGGTTTCAATTTGATCGGAGAGATAGACTTGATGATCTGTTGGAACTGCTTCCAGCAGCTTTCTGTGAAGCTTCAGCAGGGTGATACCGTTCCATAGAAGCATTGCTGCAATGCCGATGAGCCAGAGGGTTGCAAGGAACGGGAAAATCTCTGTTTTTACTGTTTTGGGATGAGAAATCCCGTCCGCGCCTGTGACGACATATTGTCCGCCTTCGTCGGTAGTAATGGGGCGGTTGCCGTGCTGTACGGCCGTTTCGAATTCTTCGGTCACATCGAAATAGGTATGAGTTTCTCCGATATAGTCATTGCCCCATTTTGCGGCAAAACCTTGGGCGAAGTCATCGGGCAGAGAGGAGATACCGGATTCAATGGTTACGGGAACCAGCAGACGAATTAAAACAATGCCCCACAGCATATAACACCATTTTCGGGGAGGATTGCCCAGACACATGATCCATCTTGCCAGATAGACGGAAAGAATCACAAAAGAGGCTTTTAGGCTCATGTCCAGAACGGTCATAAACAGATCGGTCATGGCATTCACCTCCGGTGCTGTTCAATCAACGTTTCCAATGCGCTGATCTCCTGTTCGGAAAGCCTTTTGCGTTTGGTAAAAGCTGCCAGAAAACCGGGGAGAGATCCGTGGAAGGTTTCTTCCACAAACTGCTCCGACTGCATAGCGTAATAGTCCTCTTTTGAGATGCGGCTTGTTACAAAGCCGTCGTTGTTTTGAAACAGTCCTCGTTCACATAAACGGCGGAGCACCGTATAGGTTGTGGATTTTTTCCAGTTCAGCTCCTCTTCACTCAGCTTCACCAACTGACCGGATGATACAGGCTCATTGGCCCAGATGATGTCTGCAAATCGAGCTTCGATTGTGCCCATTGTCAGATTGCTCATACTGCACCTCCTTTTGGTTTACGTCATGTAAACTTTTAATTTTAGTTTACATGATGTAAACCTTGTTGTCAAGAGCGCAAGTGCTTTTCATTGTAATTTATATCGGAGTATGATACAGTGATAAATAAGAACATTTGATGGAGGTTATTATGGATTTGCAGGCAAAAATCAATGCTGCGGCGGAATTTATTTTGAATACGGTTTCCAATCGCCCCAGCATCGGTATGGTATTGGGCAGCGGATTGGGTGATTTTGCAGATACATTGGAAAATCCTGTTCGTGTAGCCTATTCCGATATTCCCAATTTCCCGCAGCCGACGGTTGCCGGGCATGCGGGTGCGCTTGTTTTCGGCAGTAAAATGGGACAGGAAATCGTGGTGCTGCAGGGCCGCATCCACTTCTATGAAGGAGTGTCCATGCAGGAGCTGACCTTGCCTGTGCGTGTACTGGCTGCTATCGGTGTCAAAACTTTGGTGCTGACCAATGCAGCAGGGGGGGTAAATACATCTTTCCGAGCAGGCGACCTGATGCTTATCAGCGACCATATCAATTACTCCGGAGCAAATCCTTTGATTGGTCAGAATCTGGATGCATTTGGGCCCCGTTTCCCTGATGTCAGTGACCTGTATACAAAGGAAATTCGAGAAAAGGTAAAAGAAAAGGCTGCGGAAGCGGGTATGAGACTGCAGGAAGGCGTGTATATGATGTTTTCCGGCCCCAACTATGAAACTCCCGCAGAGGTACGAATGGCCCGTATCGTGGGCGCTGACGCGGTGGGAATGTCCACTGTGCCGGAAGCACTGATCGCCGGCCACTGCGGTATGCGTGTGGTAGGGATGAGCTGCATTACCAACATGGCGGCAGGGGTGCTGGATGTGAAGCTGGATCACAGCGAAGTGGTGGAAACGGCCAATCGAGTCCACGATGAATTCCATCAGCTGCTGAATCTGATTTTGACGGTACTGTAATATAAAAAAGGAACTACCCGAGCGGTAGTTCCTTTTTTATATATAAATTGAATTATTCCTGGCAGTTGATGATGATCTTGCACAGGTTGGTGCCGTCCAGCATCATCTTCAGAGCGGTTTCGATTTCGCCCAGAGGCAGACGGTCGGTGACCATGCGGTCCAGATGCAGTTCCTTCCAGTTATCTGCAACAAACTTTGCACCTTCTTCAAAGTCCTGCTGAGAGTACAGACGGTTGCCAATCAGAGTGATTTCCTTGAAGGAAACCTTGCCGATGATAAAGGGGTAAGCGTCGCCGCTGAGACCCAGGCTCAACAGCTTACCGCCGCAGCGGCACAGGTCAGGCATCTGCAGGATGCAGGATGCTGCGCCGGAGGTATCGTATACGATATCGAAGCCGGAACCGCCGGTGACTTCCTTCATGACATCCATTGCGTCGATTTCTGCGGGGTTGATGGTTTCAATGCCCATAGATTCAACGAAATTACGACGAGGTTCATTGATTTCGGAGACGATGACACGGCCTGCGCCTTCTGCCTTAGCCAGAATTGCAATGTACAGACCAACAGCAGCGCCGCCGGAAATGAAAATCTTGTCACCCTTTTCGATACGGCTGTTCTTCATCAGATGAACGCCAACTGCGAAGGGTTCGCTGAGGATTGCTACATCGTCGGGAAGATCTTCTTCCACTGCGACCAGCTTGTCTACAGCAACCTTGGTGTATTCAGCGAAGCCGCCGTCCACATGGATGCCCAACAGCTTCAGATTTTCACAAACGTGAGTCAGACCTCTCTTGCAGGCTGCACATTCGCCGCAGGAGATGATAGGGTTCATCAGAACACGCTGGCCAACCTGGAAGGGTCCTTTATAAGCTTCGGGCAGAGTGACGATTTCGCCCAGAATTTCGTGGCTGAGTACGGTGGGAACGGTGGCGGTCATGTGCTTGCCGCGGTAAACGGTAATGTCAGAACCGCAAACACCTGCCAGTTTGACCTTGATGAGTGCTTCATGGTCATTGGTTTCGGGCATGGGAATGTCGGTCAGTTCCAGTTCCAGCCAATTTTTCAGTACAGCTGCTTTCATTTGCGTTGTATCTCCTTTTTGTAGAGCGTTAGGGCTGCTTGCCGATGTATGCCAGGATGCCGCCGTCAACGTACAGAACGTGGCCGTTTACGAAGTTGGAAGCATCGGATGCCAGGAATACTTCGGGGCCTGCCAGGTCTTCGGGGTTGCCCCAGCGTTCTGCGGGAGTCTTAGCAACGATGAACTGGTCGAAGGGATGACGGCTGCTGTCGGGCTGAATTTCGCGCAGAGGAGCAGTCTGGGGAGTAGCAATGTAGCCAGGGCCAATGCCGTTGCACTGGATGTTGTACTTGCCGTATTCGGAGCAGATGTTGCGGGTCAGCATCTTCAGACCGCCCTTAGCAGCTGCATAAGCGGAAACGGTTTCGCGGCCCAGTTCGCTCATCATGGAGCAGATGTTGATGATCTTGCCGTGACCCTTCTTAATCATGCCGGGAATAACAGCCTATGCAACGATGAAGGGAGCAACCAGGTCGATGTCGATGACTTCACGGAATTCAGCAGCATCCATTTCAATCATGGGGATACGCTTGATGATGCCTGCGTTGTTAACCAGAATGTCAACACCACCCAGATCTTCTTCAATCTTCTGAACCAGAGCAATGATATCTTTTTCCTTGGTTACGTCGCAGTAGTAGCCGTAAGCTTCGGTGATGCCTGCTTCGGCATAGTTCTTGATGCCTTCGTTCATGCTCTTTTCGGAGCGGCAGTTGTAAACAACCTTTGCGCCTGCTTCAGCCAGTGCGCGGCCGATAGCGAAGCCGATGCCATAGGTACCGCCGGTAACCAGAGCGACCTTACCTTCCAGAGAAAAAGACTTCATAATATCCATAATAAGAGTATCCTTCTTTAAAAATACCCCCAAAACACTATGAGTTTTTTGGGGGCCAAAGCTTGTGTATATTATATCATTTCATTCTGATAAATATATTGTCAATGAACTGACAACTTGTTACACAAATATATCGATTTTGCACAATTGAGATTGATTATCTCTGGATACGGCCGGAACCGTCGCCGCCTGCCAGCTTTTCAACTTCAGCTACGGTAACCATGTTGTAGTCGCCTTCGATGGAGTGCTTCAGAGCGGAAGCTGCAAC
>JAFQPT010000310.1 GCA_017411665.1 Oscillospiraceae bacterium
ATGCCTGCAGCCATTGAGTTCTGCAAGCAGATTGAAGAAATGCTGAAATAAATTAATTTGAAATGGGTTGGGGTATATGTTAAGAGAACTCCACATTGAGAATATTGCAATTATCGAAAAGGCTGATATTGAGTTTTACAACGGGTTTAACGTTATGACCGGTGAAACAGGTGCAGGTAAATCCATTGTGATTGACTCTTTAAATGCCGTTTTGGGTGGACGAACCACTCGTGATTTGGTTCGTCATGGGGCAGAGCGCGCTACGGTTACTGCCGTGTTTGACAGTGACGGTGTGGAAGACTGGCTCGAGGAAAATGATATTGACCTTGAAGACGAACTGATCATACAGAGAAAAATCAGTGCGGAAGGGAAGAGTGCATGTCGTGTCAGCGGTGTTCCCGTTTCGGTTGCACAGCTGAGAGAGCTGGGTGGTATGCTGCTGAATATTCATGGGCAGAATGACGGACGTCAGCTGATGGATGAAGCGAATCACTTAAAGTATCTGGATGCCTATGGTAACTATGAAACGGAGTATGCAAAGTTCCGTGAGGCATATGAGCAGTATCGGGAAATAAAGCGAAAAATCGATAAGCTCAGCATGGATGAAGACGAGAAGCGACGCATGATTGAGTCCCTGGAGTATCGAGTTGCGGAGCTGAGCAAAGCGAACCTGGAAGAAGGGGAAGAAGCACAGCTGGAAGCAAGAGCGGAAATCATGCGCAATTCCGAAAAGCTGTCTGAAAACCTTGGTATGGCATTTGGGGCACTGTACGACGGGGAAATCAATGCACTTGGGTTGATTTCCGATGCACAGTATGGTGTTCGTCGCGTCCTGGATTATGCTTCCGATTTGTCGGGAGCGCCCGATGCTTTGGAACAGGCACGTCTGCTTTTGGAAGATGTTGCCGAACAGCTGCGAGACCTTTTGGCAGAACTGGATTTTTCCCCCGAGGAATTTGACTACATCGAAACACGCCTTGCCCAGCTGAAGAAGCTGCAGCGTAAGTTCGGCACAGATGAAGCGGGATTAATTGAAATGCTGGAATCCAGCAGAGAAAAGCTGGAGGAAATGCAGTCTTCCGATGATTTGATGCAGCTGTATGAAAAACAGGCGGAGCAGGCAAGAGCCAAAACGCGAAAATGTGCTGCAGATTTGACGAAGGCTCGTGAAAAAGCGGGTATTGAGCTTGCAGAACGGATTCAGAAGGAACTTTCCTATCTGTCTATGCCCTCTGTAAAATTTGTGACAGAAATTGTTCCCGTGGAGGCTAAGGACGGCTTTGTGTCCACAGGTGCGGATGATGTTCGATTCTTGATTTCGGCAAACGCAGGGGAAAAGCCCGGACGCATCAGCAGAATTGCATCCGGCGGTGAATTGTCCCGCATTATGCTGGCGATGAAAACTGTGTTTGCAGAGGCTGACCCTGTAGCGACTCTGGTGTTTGACGAAATCGATACCGGTATTTCCGGTATTGCGGCACAACGTGTTGCGGAAAAGATTGCGGGGCTGGCTAACAGCGTGCAAATCATTTGCGTAACCCATTTGCCTCAGATTGCAGCTATGGGTACGCATAATTTCCGCATTGCAAAGCAAGAAAAACAGGGAAGAACCTTTACATCTGTGACTCCTTTGGATTATAATGACAAAACCAAAGAAATTGCACGTTTGCAAAGCGGCGAAGTGATTACACAGATTTCTCTGGACGGTGCTGCGGAATTAATTCGCGCAGCCGATGCCTTTAAAATGAATCTCAAGTGATATTGAAGATAAATAGGAGAGAAGAAAATGAAACTTTATGATGAACTGGTTGCTCGTGGTTTGATTGCACAGGTAACCGATGAAGAACAGATTTCCGAGATGATCAATAACGGCAAAGCTACCTTCTATATTGGCTTTGACCCCACTGCGGACTCTCTGCATGTTGGTCACTTTATGGCTCTGATGCTTATGCGCAGACTGCAGAAGGCAGGCAATAAGCCCATCGCTCTGATTGGCGGCGGCACTGCAATGATTGGTGACCCCTCCGGCCGTACCGACCTGCGTCAGATGATGACCAAGGAAACCATTCAGCACAATGTTGACTGCTTCAAGGTACAGATGTCCAAGTTTATCGACTTTGCTGATGACAAGGCAATGCTGGTAAACAATGCCGACTGGCTGTTGGATCTGAATTACGTTGATTTTATCCGCGACATTGGCACCTGTTTCTCTGTTAACAATATGCTGCGTGCAGAATGCTACAAGCAGCGCATGGAAAAGGGTCTGAGCTTCCTGGAATTCAACTACATGATTATGCAGAGCTACGACTTCTACCGTCTGTATATGGATTACGGCTGCAACATGCAGTTTGGCGGTAATGACCAGTGGAGCAATATGCTGGGTGGCCGGGAGCTGATCCGCAGAAAGCTGGAGAAGTATGA
>JAFQPT010000311.1 GCA_017411665.1 Oscillospiraceae bacterium
AGTCGCTTCCTTGATTAAAGCGTATGCTGCAGATGCTGCGGGAACACCCAACAGCATTCCTAACGGGCCTGCAAGGTTTCCGCCGACAGTGACAGCGGCGAGAACCCACATGGCAGGCAGATTGATTTTAGAACCGACAACGCGGGGGTAAATCAAATTTCCTTCGATTTGCTGGAGGATTAAAAGGAATACAACAAAGATAATTGCTTTGATTGGATTGACGGTGAGAATCATAATCGCACCGATAATGGTTCCGATGAATGCGCCTAAGATTGGAATGAGTGCGGTGACACCAATCAAGGCACCAACCATGGGAGCATAGGGAATCCGAAGAATCATCATCCCGACCATGCAGAGTACGCCCAGAATAACTGCTTCTGTTGCTTGTCCTGCGATGAAGAGCTTGAAGGTTTGGTTACATACATCAAAGACATGAATGACGCTTTTGCCGATATGACTTGGAATCCAAGCTTGAATGAGACGACTGATTTGTCTCTTTAGCGTTTCCTTATTGGCGAGTATGTAGATTGCAAAGATGATGCTGATAAACAATGAAAACAGTTTGCTTGCAGCTGCTTCAATGGCAGAAACAGCAAAGTTCATGATGAAGCTGCTTTGGGATCGGAACCATTCTTCCAGCCTTGCTTTTAAGCCGATCCAGTCAATGTTGAGCTTGGAAAGAGCCTCTCCCCAAGGTGTGTTTAGGAGCGACGGATCGGTTTCCAAGGAGGCCATTTGCTCGAGGACTTGGCTTGCAATTTGAATAATTAGGGTGACGGCCTTAATCAGTTCGGGAACGACCAATACGGAGACACCCACAAAAATTCCGAGGACGAGTAATAGAGAAAGTAGGATTGATACCGGGCGAATTCCTTTTTTTAGCTTTGTTTTTGCGAGCAAGCCTTCGATGCTTGTCATTGGAACATTCAAAATCAGAGACAGCATGAGACCGATGAGCAAGGGGGAGATGAGGCCGAAGATCCATACTGCAATGTTTGCGATGCTTGCAATATGACGAATGGCGAGATAGATCAAAATGCAGTATGTGAATGTACCGATGATCCATTTGCTGATTGTTTTTCTGTTATCTGAAGAGTTTAGCATTTTTTTCCTCCTTACATGATTGGTGCGAACAGACGAAGAATATCCTGGAACAAACGCAGTAACAGATTGGGATGGCAGTCCTGTTCGGTGATTGGATGACAGATTTCCATTGTTTTCAGGAAATCCTCTTTGAGTTCCCCAATCGTTTGAGAATTGAAAATCAAAGCACCGCATTCATAGTGCAGATACATGCTTCGGAAATCCAGATTTACTGTTCCCACGGTTGCGGTATGATCGTCAGATACAAAGGTTTTTGCGTGCATAAACCCACCGCTGTATTCATAAACCTTGACACCCGCTTTGAGCAGGTCACGATAATACGACCTTGTAGTTACATGAATCGGCCATTTGTCCCATCGCTGAGGGGTGATGATGCGGACGTCGATACCGCTTTTTGCGGCCAGACACAGGGCGGAGAGCATACTGTCATCGACAATTAAATACGGTGTGCAGATATATACGTAATCCTGTGCATGATTGAGAATTTGCAGATATACATGTTCTCCCACATTTTCGTGATCCATGGGACTGTCGGCGTATGGCTGAACAAATCCCTCATTTTTCGTGTCATTCGTAAAATCGGGAAGATACTGACTGAAATCCTCGTCACAGCCGCTTGCAATCTGCCACATTTCCAGAAACATAAGTGTAAAGCTCCATGCGGCTTTTCCGTTTATTTGTACACCGGAGTCCTTCCAGTGCCCGAATTTTTCTTTTGCGTTTATGTATTCATCGGCGAGATTAAATCCCCCTGTGAATGCGGTTACTCCGTCTATGACAACGATTTTGCGATGATCTCGATTGTTTTGCCGAACGGTGAGAAAGGAACGGAAAGGATTGAACTTCACACATTCGATTCCGAATGCTTCCAGCTGCTTTGGGTAGTCCTTCGGTAATAACAGGAAGCAGCCAATGTCATCGTACATGACACGGACCTTTACCCCTTGGGCGGCTTTTTTCTTTAACAGCTCCAAAATGCTGTTCCACATGATGCCTTCTTCCACAATAAAGAATTCCAGAAAAATATAGGTTTCTGCCTGTTCAAGGGCTTGAAGAAGCGCGTCGAATACTTCTTCACCGGGGGAGAGATACTTTGCGGAGGAATCACTGTAAATGGGAAATCCTGCATAGTTTTGAAGGTAGCTGATTTGAGATGCAGCAGCACCAATGTGTTCTGTGGCCAACTGATAGTCATTGCTGTCAATGAGATAGAGCGGGGCGGATTTGCTGCGTGCAGCTTGAATTCTTTGTTTTGTGATTTTGGAGTTTGTTTGAAGTAGGAATAAGAAGTATAGAAGTCCGCCGAATAGAGGAAAGGACAGAATCAGAAATACCCATGTGGTTTTAAATGCCCCTTTATCCTTTCTGGACACAATATAAAGAACGGCAATGAGACTCAGCAATGTCAATGTACTGCTGAACCATCGAGAAAATTGACTGCCGCTTGAAACGATGTAATACAAAAAGCATGCTTGAATGATCAATGCCAGAATAACCAATACCCGTCTGCTGAACAGACGCCAGAACCAGAGTTTCTTTTTCATGATGCTGCATCTCTTTTCTAAAAAGGGCTTGAATATAGTATAGATGGATTGTATTTGAGAAGCATCAGACAAACACAAAGGGGTTGTGGACATCTTGGACAATTTCAGAGAATTGCCAAAACGGTTATTTGCGATTCTCTTGCAAATAATAGGGGAATTTGTTATGATATATGTACAAATAAGGGAGTAGTCGGCACTTTTGTGCGATGATATCAACATCCTGGAGTAATCCTGGTATTATCTGAAATGACGAGACTTATCTGCGTGGCAGGTGAGTAGCGTCTTTTTTTATACCTGCTGTAAAGATTTTGTGAATGACGGTACAGGAGGAATACACATGGCAGATTCGAATATTACAAAGAAAGCACTGGCATCGGCGATGAAAGCATTGATGACGGAAAAAACGTTTCATAAAATTACCGTTTCGGATATCTGCGATCGCTGCGGGATGAACCGTAAGAGCTTTTATTATCCCTTTAAAGATAAGTATGATCTGGTGAACTGGATTTACGATACAGAGTTTATTGTACTTGCGAACCGAAAAGCATATGCAACGGCATGGGAATTTATGACAGCTCTGTGCCGATATCTTGAGACCGAGCGTGCGTTTTACAGCCGCGCTTTGGAAATCAATGGGCAAAACTCCTTTTCCGAACATTTTACGGAAATGCTTCAGCCAATATTGAAAGAAAACTTGCGGCGTATTTTTGGCAGCAATGCCACCGAATTTCATGCAACATTCTTTTCCGATGCCTTTGTGATGGCAATCAAACGATGGGGTGTGGAAATGGATGCTGTCAGTGCCGATGAATTTGTGAATATGCTGAAGGGGTTGGTTGTACAGACAGCCGAAACCGTCTGCAGCGAATTCAATGAATGAGCAATCACCCCGTTCTGAGCAAATCAGAACGGGGTGATTTTTGTATTCAGTTGGATTCCAAATAGTAGGTCAGCGTGAAAAGACTGTTTCGGAAGACTACGTTCTGCACTACGCAGTTCATATCCTTTTGTGTCAAATCTACATTGGTGAAGTTCCAGATCGCCGGTACACCGAATGTGCTCAGGTGCTTTGCGACTGAGCGCGCCGCCGAAGCAGGAACTGCCAAGATACAGATATCTACATCATTCTCATCAAACCAGGACTGCATTACTCCGGCATCCAATACAGGGACGTGATTGATGGTTGTTCCAATCAAATCCTCACGAATATCAAATGCCACCAGTACTTCGTAATTGTATGAGGCATAATCCAGATGCTCCAGCATGGCCCTTCCGATACAGCCTGCGCCCACCACAGCGATTTTGTGATGGATATGCAGCCCGAGGATTCTTTTTACTTCATTGTACAAAGCGGGGACATTATATCTGTAGCCTTGTGCTCCGTAATTACCGAAGGCCGCCAAATCCTGTCGTATCTGGGATGGGGTCATATCCAACGCAGAGGCAATCTCTGTGGATGAGGTACGGTCTTTTCCGTTTGCTGCCTGCTCTTCCAGATAGTGCAGATAACGTGGCAAACGGAGGATCGTCTGATGTGAAATTGGAGTTTTTGCTTTCATCAAATTACCTCCGCTTGCATAAATGTTCCGAAGCTACAGCCATATAATGGATAGAGGTTTTGTATCAAGGAAGTTCAATTACCAAAAGGAGAGCATACGGATACAGTTTCGGAGAAAATAGATTACTTCAGAGCGTAGCCGTACTTGCTGCCCAGCATAACTGCCTTGTAGATCTTACCGATCATGTTAGCGTCACCTGCTGCATAGACCTGAGGTACTTCCATTGCCTTCAGCTGCATGAACAGTTCGTTGTTGGGAATAACGCCGGTGGACAGAACAACCAGATCAGCCTTCAGTTCCTGAACTTCGCCGGTTTCTACATTTTCGATGGTGACTACACCGTCAGCAACGCCGTTGACCTTGTTGCTGTAGTACAGAGCGATGCCGTTCTTTGCGCAATGTCCGATGTCTCTGGCGGTTTCCTGATCTGCAGGAGGTGCTGCAGCAAAGTCAACAACACAAACTTCGTTACCCTGCTTGCGCAGCAACAGTGCGACTTCGATACCGGTGGTGCCGCCGCCGACAACAACCAGATTCTTGCCGCTGTATTCCAGACCTTCTTCCAGAATGGTTCTGGACTGGATGGAGTTTTCTGCGGTCAGACCTGCAATGGGAGGAACGGTAACATTGGAGCCTGCTGCAATCAGAACGGAGTAGGGGTTCAGACTTACGATCATTTCTGCAGTTGCCTCGGTGTTCAGACGAACATCGATATTCAGTTCCTTGGCCATGTTTTCGTAGTATTCAATCATCCATTCGAACTTGTACTTGTCGGGAGGCAGCATTGCCAGATTGACGTTGCCGCCGATTCTGTTGTTCTTATCCAGTACGATGGGCTTGAAACCACGCTGTGCCAGAGTGACAGCAGCTTCCATGCCTGCAGGGCCTGCGCCTACGATGACCACAACGCGGCCATCACCGTTCTTGACCAGAGGCTTCTTGTACAGTTCACGTGCTGCGTGGGGATTTACAGAGCAGCCGGACATATCATTCAGGAACTGAGCTTCCATGTTGCTGCAGTGACCGCAGGAAATGCAGTGACGCAGGGTGTTTTCCTTGCCTGCCATGCACTTGTTGACAAATTCGCGTTCTGCGTACAGACCACGAGCCATACCGACCATGTCGCACTTGCCTTCAGCCATGATCTGGTCGATGTAGTCTACATGACGAATGCTGCCGGATGCTGCAACGGGAATGCTGACGACCTTCTTGACAGCTTCTGCTGCGGGAACCTTCCAGCCTTCGGGCTTGTCGCCGAAGCCGGCCATATGTTCGTTGTCGGACAGACCGCCGCCACCGGACAGAGTGATCATGTCTGCGCCTGCCTTTTCGATGAAGGGAGCTTCTTCAGCTGCGGTTGCGGGAGATGCGTAACCGCCTTCACAGTCGGTGCCCTGCAGCTTGACAGACAGAATCTTGTCGGGACCGATGACTTCTCTTACGCGGGAAATGGTTTCCACTGCGAAGCGCATACGGTTTTCTAGAGAGCCGCCGTATGCATCGGTGCGGTGGTTCCAAGAGGGAGACATGGTCTGGTGGATGAAGTAGTTGTGGCAGCACTGGATTTCAACGCCGTCAGCCCCTGCCTTCATCGCACGTTCTGCTGCACCAACGAACTGGTCCTGAATTGCCTTCAGCTGTTCCACAGTCAGTTCATTGATGGTGGGGGGATTGCCGCCGGAGTAATCCAGCTGACCGGGATGCCAGGGCTGGAACAAAATCTTTGCACCATGCTTGTGTGCGGCTTCGGTCAGACGGGTCAGCCCGGGGATCAGGCTGTCATCATACAGACCGGTCTGCATGGGCAGAGTAGAGGGCCAGGTGGGATCGATGACCATGCCGCCGACAATATGCATTGCAACGCCGCCTGCTGCGATAGAATCTACATAAGCAACTTCACGGTCAGTGACCTGTCCGTCCATGGTGGAGAAGAACTTTGCCATGCCCAGATAGAAAATACGGTTCTTCAGTTCTACATTGCCGACCTTAATCGGTTCAAGGAATTTATGGTTCATATGTATTCTCCTTTTTAGATAAATGAGTAAGGTTTTATACCATCAGATAGTCGTTGGAAGAACGAACGGTAATGTCGGAAATGTTGACGCCCCAAGGCTGGTTGATCAGATAAACGATGTTTTCAGCCAGTGCGCGAGGAGTGATGCTGTAGCATTCAATGGATTCCATATCCTGCAGGTCGGGACGTCCGTTGAATTCCATAGCGATTGTACCGTTCTGCATGAATTCATGACCGGCGTAGCCGATGGAAGCTGCGGGGTTGATCAAGGTGGTGGGCAGTTCGGTGCCGAAGGTAGAGCTGGGAGCCAGAGAGCAGACCTTAATCTTGCCGTGGCATTCGTGACGCATGGATCTGGTCAGATAGTTTACGGACTGCTTGATTGCTGCATATACACCGCAGCCTGCAGCGGGGAAGTTTGCACCGGTAGAGGAGATGTTGATGATTTGGCCGTAGCCCTGCTTCATCATTTGGTCATATACTGCACACATGCCGTACAGAACACCCTTAATGCCGGTGTCAATGGCTTCTTCCCAACCTTTCATAGCAACCTTGTGGTCAGCAAAAAAAGCCAGAGGCATGCTGCATGCGTTATTGACGATAACGTCTACCTTACCGCATTTTTCGATAGCCAGATTGACCAGTGCCTCTACGTCTTCCTGCTTCTTAACGTCGGTTTCTCTCCAATAGCAGGTGCCGCCTTTGGCCGCAATTTTATCTGCCAATGCTGCCAGACGATCTACACGACGAGCGCCGAATACAGGGATACCGCCCATTTCAGCGACAATTTCTGCGGTTTCCTTACCGAAGCCGCTGGAAGCGCCGGTAATGACAACGACTTTGCCTTCTACATAATTTTTCTGAATGTAAGACATAATTTATTCCTCCTGTTATATTTTGAAGTGAAACATTAAACCATCAGATGGTCATCGGTAGAGCGAACAGTGATGTCGGAAATGTTGACACCCATGGGCTGGTTGATCAGGTAAACGATGTTTTCGGCCAGTGCGCGAGGAGAGATGCTGTAGCAACCAATGGATTCCATGTCTGCCAATTCAGGACGAGCACCAAAGCTCATTGACATCTGCCCATTATCCATGAACAAATGACCTGCCAGGCCTACAGACGCAGCGGGATTTACAAGTCCCATTGCCAGCTCAGTACCCATGGTGGCGCTGGGAGCCAGCGTGCTCAGCTTGATTTTGCCGTGGCATTCATGACGCATGGAGCGAGTGAGGTAGTTGACTGCCTGCTTGACAGCGGAGTAAACGGCTGCGCCCGCAGCAGGAAAATTGCCGCCGGTGGAGGAGATGTTGATGATCTGGCCTTCGCCCTGTGCCATCATGGGATTGTAAGCAGCGCACATACCGTACAGAGTGCCCTTCAAGCCGATGTCAATACACTGTTCCCACTTGTCCAGCGCAATTTCCCAGTCAGCGAAGTAAGCAACGGGCATATTGCATGCATTGTTGACCAGAACGTCGATCTTACCGCACTGTTCCACAGCATAGTTGACCAGACCGAATACATCTTCCTTCTTGGAAACGTCGGTAACCTTCCACAGGCACTTGCCGCCCTTAGCGATGATGCCGTCTGCAACAGCCTTCAGCTTTTCTTCACGACGAGCACCGATAACGGGGATGCCGCCCATTTCAGCGATGATTTCAGCAGTTTCTTTGCCGAAACCATTGGAAGCGCCGGTGATGACAACGACTTTGCCTTCTACATAATTCTTCTGAATGTAAGACATATAAAGACCTCCTTGATAAATGCTGACCGCGCCCTGCGGTCTTGTTGTCTATATTGTAAAGGCAAAAAACATTGTGAATCAATTCACCAAGAATTGGATGGGTGCAAATGTGCACGATATAACAATAGTGTAAAATCTTGCACGAATAAGCATGGTGGTGCACTTTTGCACGAAAACGCAAAACAGGGAAATGAAATCATAAACAAGTTTCTTGCTATTTTTCTGATAATTCTTTAGAATAATAATGGA
>JAFQPT010000030.1 GCA_017411665.1 Oscillospiraceae bacterium
CTTGCGGTGGAGAGGTCGAAAAACATGCGGAAACGTTTGTAAAATCGACCTCTCAGTCATTTTGCTGCGCAAAATGCCAGCTCCCCTTATCGAAGGGGAGCCAAGCGCCTCTTTTAACTCTTCCCTTCAAATTCCGATTTATCGTGATTCACATCTTTAACAAATCTTAAAATTTTTCCGTCTGTTATCTTAAAGGGGAAAGTGATATGATATAGCCAAGAGGTGAGGAGTATGTACAAAATCTTAGTTTGCGACGACGAAAAGGATATCGTTTCCGCGCTGAATATCTATCTGTCTTCCGAAGGCTACGAGGTGATCCCCGCATACTCCGGCAAGCAGGCGCTGGAAATCATCGACAATCAGCAGATTGACCTGGTTTTGATGGATATTATGATGCCCGAAATGGATGGCCTGACCGCGGTGGCCAAGCTGAGGGAAACCAGCAATGTGCCTGTCCTGTTTCTGACGGCGAAAAGCGAGGATGCGGATATGATCCTCGGCTTGAATATGGGTGCCGATGACTATATCACCAAGCCCTTTAAGCCTATGGAGGTCATTGCCCGTGTCCGCAGCCATTTGCGCCGCTATAATCTCTTCGGCGGTGCCCAAAAGCAGGACACGGTGCTGCGTGTGGGCGGCATTCAGCTGGATCACGATACCAAAACCGTCACGCTGGACGGGGAACCTGTGTCTTTGACACCTCTGGAATACAGCATCCTTCACTATCTCATGAAGAACCCCGGCAAGGTGTTCTCCTCCGAGCAGCTGTATCGGGAAGTGTGGAAGGATGCGCCTATGGGCGGAGAAAACACCGTTGCGGTACATATCCGCCATTTGCGAGAAAAACTGGAAATCGACCCCTCCAACCCACGATACATTAAAGTTGTATGGGGTCACGGCTATAAACTGGAGGCGATGAAATGAAAGCATTTCGAGGAAGTGCCATTGCAAAGCTCATCATCGGGCTTCTGGTGATTGCCTTGCTGACAGGCTGCGCTTATTATGCGACCTTCGGTGTGGCCTTCACGGTAGTCAGTGCCGATGACTGGGCAGGTGCGGTGCTGAATATGGCGATGAGTCGGCAGACGGCATATGTCTATGACTACTATCAGCTGACGGAAGAGTATAAGGGTGTTAAGGAAAAGGATATCCCCGACTGGGCGAAGGAAAATTTGGCAAATTATGAAGCCATGTTCAATCCCGAAACCACCAACTTCCGTTATCAAATTACCGATGAAGACGGAAAGGTGCTGTTCGGCAACTATGAGGGCGAAGAATATATTGCCCGATCCTATGACTGGGAGCAGCGCCTTAACAGCACAGAAGAGGATCTGGAAAAGCTGCGGGCCTATGAGCAGCGGTATGATCAATATTTCGACTATGATAACAATGTGTATTTGAACACCGGTTACAGCCGATATCCCATAGAATGGTATGACGAACTGCCGAAGGAATATCTGGATTGCACGATAGATGAATGGGGTTACCTGTATGATGTAAACGATAACATTGTTGCCCGTGTGGAAAACTATGCAGATGTGTTCCCCTATTTAGAGGAATCCGCAGAAACGGATTTAGTGATTGACGAGGAATTGTATGCGGAAATCGTAGTAGATGGTGTTAACTACTATCCCGTTGATCGCAATGTCGGCTATCCACCCTACTTTGCGTTCCAAGATGACTACGGCAATTTCTACGATGAAGACCTGAACTGCATCGCCCATAACGGCGAAGTCATTCGGGTGGATTCAACACCGGCTCCCACACCGACACCTCGTCCGCAAACAGAAAGCACGGATGTGAAGCCTGAAAGCAGAGCTACGGTTAAGCCCATCATCACAAAGCTGAACACGGTCATGACCGCTGAGGAATACGAAGCGCTCTATGACAAGTGCTACGAGGAATATTCCATCCGCGGCTATATCCCCAAGGAAATGACCGTGGAGGATAACTACTCCACATTGTATGACGAGGTCATGAATTATGCTGCGGGGCGGGAAACCTATCTGCAAAATGCCATCGGTCTGGGCATCGGCGGTCTGATGCTGCTGGCGATCCTTCTGGTACTGGCAGGCAAGCGGAATGCCGAGGGCGAGTTTGAAGCAAGCGGCACAGGCCAACTGCCCTGGGATGCATGGCTGGTTGGCTTCTGCTGTCTGGCAGTGGGCGCAGGCGGACTGGTGTTTGTGGCCGCAGAGCTTGCTAGCGAAGCACTGCAATATAACGGCATGGAAGCGAGTGTGGAATTCTTTGATCTCGTCATCAAAGGCTGCACTGCTGCTGTGGCACTGTGTATGGTATTGTTGGTAGGTCTGCTGCACTCTATGGCAGCTCGCGTGAAGGTCAAGGGCTGGTGGCGCAACTGCCTGTGCTGGAAGGCGCTGGTTTGGTGCTGGAAGTGGTGCATCAAGATTCTCAAATGGAGCTGGAAGCTGTGGCTGAAGGTTTGGCGTTGGTTTAAGGGCCTGTGCAGCAGATTCGGGGCTGCAGTGAAGAAAATCCCTCTGGTCTGGAAGGCTGCTGTGATTTTTGCCGCTGTCAGTGCAGTGGAATTTATCTTCTTCGGTATCCATTCTACTTATGGGAAAGGCGTGTTCCTTGCTCTTATGTGGCATATTGTAAAGTTCCTTGTGTGCATCATCATTTGTCTGATGCTCAAGCGGCTGCAGCAGGGTGCCCGCACCATTGCCGACGGCAATCTGGATCACCGCATTGATACCAAGAACCTGTACGGGGATTTCAAGGAGCATGCGGAATGCCTGAACCGCATCGGCGATGGCTTGAGCCACAGTGTGGACGCACAGCTGCGCTCCGAGCGTATGAAGACAGAGCTCATCACCAATGTTTCCCACGATTTGAAAACACCTCTCACCAGCATCGTCAACTATGTTGATCTGCTGAAGAAGGAAGAGCTGACCGGCAAGACTGCGGAATATGTGGAAGTACTGGACAGACAGTCTGCGCGACTGAAGAAACTGACGGAAGACTTGGTGGAAGCTTCCAAGGCATCCACGGGAAGTCTCAATGTAAACGTGGAGCGGGTCAGCGTGACCGAACTCATTGAACAGGCGAGAGCGGAATATGCAGTTCGTTTGAAGGAAAGCGGTTTGCAGGCCATTGTCCGTCAGCCCGACGAGGAAGTGGTTGTCTGGGCAGACGGCAAGTATGTCTGGCGCATTCTGGATAACCTGTTGTCGAATGTCTGCAAGTACGCGATGCCAAATACCCGCGTGTATCTGGAGCTGCGAAAGGAAGGCGACAATGCGGTCGTGAGCGTGAAGAATATGTCCCGTGAGAGCCTCAATATCTCTGCCGAGGAATTGATGGAACGCTTTGTCCGCGGTGACAGCTCCCGTAATACGGAAGGCAGCGGTCTGGGCTTGAGCATTGCGCAAAGTCTGGCGAAGCTTATGGGCGGCGAGGTACACGTCACCATCGACGGCGACCTGTTCAAGGCGGAGGTGAGCCTGCCGCTGGCGAAGTAATATTAATTACGACGCAGTACCGATAGGTATTGCGTCGTTTCTTTGCGAAAGCCTCCCTTGCCTAAAGGGAGGGGGACCGCTTTAGCGGTGGAGGGATTCATAGTTCAAAATTGAATCCCCCAGTCTTTTGCCTTTGGCAAAATCCAGCCCCCTTTAGACAAGGGGGCCTTATTATAGAATTCACATTTTTCCTCTTGAAAATCCCATCGGGGTCATGTATGCTGTTTTTGTAAATTGGATAAGTATCCCCTGTTTGGGGTTTGGATAAGGAGAAAAGAATGAATATGAAACGGTTGATTACGCTGCTTCTTGCGCTGTGCATGGTGCTGACACTTTGTGCCTGCGGCAAGACGGGCGGTGCATATACGATGGTGGAACAGCTCAATGAAGGGCAGTATGCCATCGGTTTCCGAAACGATGACCCCATTGCGGACTACATTGAGGCAGCGTTGAAGGTGCTGACTGCCAACGGTAAGGTTGGAGAACTGGAGATTCGCTGGTTCAACGACACCAATATTACCGACTTCGGCAAGGATGTAAATGCACTTGCCAAGCTGGGCGATATTCCCGAACGTACGCTGATTATGGGTCTTGACCCTGACAATTTCCCCATGAGCTACGTAAGCAACGGCGTATACATGGGCTTCGACGTGGATTTGTGCCGCGAAGTTTGCAATCTGCTGGGCTGGGAACTGCGCTTCTGTGAGGTGGAAGACGAAACCAAGGCTTTTGTGCACCTGTACTCCGGCAATGCGGATGTGGTCTGGGGCGGTATGCTGCTGAACCCCAAGGAGACCACCTATTCTGTACGCTGTCCCTACATGGAAGGCGGTAATGTGCTGGTGGTACTGGCGGGTAGCGGTCTGGGCAGTATTCGCAAGCTGGGCGGCAAAACCATCGGCATGAACGATGCGCCCCGCTATGCGGAGGCATTGTCTGCCACTGAGCTGAAGCAGACTGCAGGGCAGATTGTGGTGACCGAGGACGGAAACGAAGTGGTATTTGACAGCCTGTATAAGGGCGTGTATGATGCCATCGTTACCGACTATGCAACGGCAAAGTATTACATGAGATAAAAGATAGCTGCTGAACTGGCACAACGGTTTGAGCTGTTGTGCCTGTTTTTGCATTAGTGAATTGAGAAATGGGAAATTGAAGGAATATAGAACACACAAAAAAGGAACTGTCATTCCGACCGAGCGAAGCGAGTGGAGTGAATCCCCTCAATAATAGGCGCACCTATTGGGGGATTCCTCGACTTCGCTCGGAATGACAGCGGGGGTTGGGATACGTCCCTCGTACTATTCTCTATCGGTGTGTCCTCTTTAAGTTCCGATTTATTGAACAGGCACGCTTCTGCACGATTATCAAATATTTCCGAAAAAAGAATGCCGATTTTCCACAAATCGGCATTCACTTTTTTTTGTTATAATGGTATAATACTATGTCTAATTATAAAATGGATAAGACTAACGATTTTTCACGAGGTGTAAACTTTATGTGGATTGCAGATAACTGGAATGATTTTGAAGTGCTGGACTGCTCCAACGGCGAAAAGCTGGAGCGTTGGGGGGATTACTATCTGGTGCGTCCCGACCCGCAGGCGATTTGGAGCACGCCCCGCAAGAATTCCAAGTGGAAGACCCGCGATGCTTCCTACTCCCGCAGCAATACAGGCGGCGGTGCATGGAATAAGAGCCGTCTGCCCGAACGCTGGACGGTTGACTATAAGGACTTGACCTTCAACATCAAGCCCATGAACTTCAAGCACACCGGTCTGTTCCCCGAACAGGCTGCCAACTGGGACTACGCTATGGACAAGATTCGCAATGCAGGCCGCCCCATCAAGGTGCTGAACCTGTTTGCATATACCGGAGGTGCGACTGTTGCCTGTCTGAAGGCGGGCGCAAGCGTGACCCACGTCGATGCAGCAAAGGGTATGGTCGCCTGGGCAAAGGAAAATGCCCAGTCCTCCGGCGTGATCGACTGTCCTGTGCGCTGGATCGTGGAAGACTGCGCCAAGTTTGTAGAACGGGAAATTCGCCGCGGCAACAAGTACGATGCCATCATCATGGACCCTCCCTCCTACGGCAGAGGCCCCGGCGGCGAGGTGTGGAAGCTGGAAGAAAGCCTGTGGCCTTTCGTGGAACTGGTTTCCAAGGTGCTCAGCGATGATCCCCTGTTTGTCATCATCAGCTCCTACACCACAGGTCTGTCTCCCAGTGTGCTGACCTACATTACCGAAAGCATCTTCACCAAGAAGTACGGCCGTGGTCATGCGGAAAGCCGTGAGCTGGGGCTGCCTGTAAAGGACACCGGTCTGGTGCTGCCCTGCGGCAGTGCGTGCCACTGGGAAATTTAAGCGCGCCTGCGCTTTTACCCAACCGCCTTGCAGGCGCTTGGGTGAGGATTGTCCCTGCCTTGCGGCAATGGACATGCAGTCCGCTGCAGCGCACTCGCTGTGCTCGCACGTTTGCGGACTGTGAAGTGTATTTTCCGTGATACATGCTCCCGGAAAATACGGATTGAATTTGTTTCGCATCGAAGATGCGAATTCTGCGAAGCAGAAAAGCAAGAAGCAAAAGGAATTAACTTTCTATGATTCGAGTAGAACATTTGACATATCAATATCCCGATACTGAGGTTGCTGCGGTAAGAGATGTGTCTCTGACCATTGAACAGGGCAGCTTCGTGGCTATTTTGGGTCACAACGGCTCCGGTAAGAGCACTCTGGCAAAGCATTTCAACGGGATTCTTCAGCCCACCGAAGGCAAGGTCTTTGTTGCGGGTATGGATACCTCCGACCCTGAGAAGCTGCTGGATATCCGCCGCACCGTGGGTATGGTATTCCAGAATCCCGACAACCAGATTGTTGCCAACATCGTGGAGGATGACGTTGCCTTTGCACCCGAAAATCTGGGCGTACCCTCTGAGGAGATTCGCCGCAGAGTGGATGAAGCGCTGAAGCTGGTGGAAATGTATGAATACCGCATGCATGCACCCCATCTCCTGTCCGGTGGACAGAAGCAGCGCGTTGCCATTGCAGGGGTCATTGCAATGCGCCCCGAGTGCATCGTTCTGGACGAAGCCACTGCCATGCTGGACCCTGTGGGCCGACACGAAGTCATCAAGACCATCACGGCCCTCTGCCGTGAGCAGGGCATCACCGTGGTGCACATTACTCACCACATGGAGGAATGCATCGGTGCTGACCGCGTGATCGTTATGAATGACGGACAGATCGTTGCAGACGGTGCCCCCAAGCACGTGTTTTCCCAAGTGGAAATGCTCCGCAGCTATGGGCTGACGGTGCCTGCCACCACCGATTTGATCGACCGACTGAATAAGGGCGGTCTGGATTTGAACATCGAGGCACTTTCTCTGGAAGAATGCGTCGAAGAACTTGTCAGGGTTCTGATTTGAGAAAACGCTTCTGCGTACGGAAATGCGCGGAAAGGATAAAATATGACTCCGATTTTGAAAACCGAGGGGCTGACCCACCGCTACAGCGTGGGCACTCCTTTTGAAAATACCGCCATCGACTCCATTGACCTTGCCATTCCGCAGGGGCAGTTTGTGGGTCTGATCGGTCATACAGGCTCCGGCAAATCTACCTTCATCCAGCACCTCAACGGGCTGCTGAGGCCCACTGCAGGCACTGTGTACTACGAAGGAAAGAACATTTTTGCCAGCAAAATCGCCACTCGTGATGTGCGCTTCAAGGTTGGTCTGGTGTTCCAGTATCCGGAATATCAGCTGTTTGAAGAGACAGTCTATGCCGACATTGCATTTGGCCCCAAGAACCAGAAGCTGAAGGCAGCGGAAGTGGATGAACGCGTCCGTGAAGCGGCTAAGTTTGTGGGTATCAGCGAGGATTTGTTTGAAAAGTCTCCGCTTGAGCTGTCCGGCGGACAGAAGCGCCGCGTGGCCATTGCAGGCGTCATTGCCATGCGCCCCGGTGTGCTGGTGCTGGATGAGCCCACCGCAGGGCTTGACCCCGAAGCGCGTGAAAGCCTGTTCCAAAACATTGAAGATTACCGCAAATCCACCGGCTCTACCATTGTGCTGGTTACGCACAGCATGGATGATGTGGCTCGCATTGCCGACCGTCTGATCGTGATGGATCACGGCAAAGTGGTTATGGACGGTACCCCTCAGGAGGTATTCTCCCGTCCCGAAGAGCTGACGGAAATGGGATTGACTGTTCCTGTGGCGACCCAAATCGCTATGGAGCTGCGCAAGCAGGGTGTGGATATCCCCGATTCCATTTACACCACCTCTTATTTGAGCAAGGTACTGCTCAAGTGGAAGGAGGGACGTGCCAATGCTTAAGGACATTACATTGGGACAGTATTTCCCCGGTGACAGCGTGGTTCATAAGATGGACCCCCGTACCAAGCTCATCATGGTGATCCTGTATATTGTTGCGCTGTTTCTGGCCAACGGCTTCGTGGGCTATGGTGTGATGATCGCGGTGACGGCTGCCTTTATCAAGCTGAGCAAGGTGCCGCCCAAGGCCATGTTCCGCGGCTTGAAATCCGTGGTTCTGATCATTGTGCTGACGGCTGTGCTGAACGTGTTCTACACAGAAGGCACAGTGCTGGTGCAGATCTGGAAGCTGAAGATCACCTACGAAGGTATCATCAGAGCGGTATTTATGGTGCTGCGTATTGTTATGCTGATCTGCGGTACGTTCCTGCTGACCTACACCACCGCACCTGTGGCACTGACCGACGGCATGGAGCTGCTGCTCAACCCGTTGAAGAAGCTCAAGGTGCCTGTGCACGAAATGAGCATGATGATGAGCATGGCACTGCGCTTTATTCCCACGCTCATTGAAGAAACCGATAAAATTATGTCTGCCCAGAAGGCACGCGGTGCAGACTTTGAAACAGGCAGCCTCATCGACAGAGCCAAGGCACTGCTGCCGATTCTGGTGCCCCTGTTTATTTCCGCATTCCGCAGAGCAGACGAGCTGGCCATTGCCATGGAAAGCCGCTGCTACAATGGCGGTGCGGGCCGCACCCGCATGAAGCAGCTGCGGTATGAAGCAAGAGATTATATTGCCCTGGTGTTCGGTGTGCTGCTGATTGTGGGCATGGTTGCACTGCAGGTGGTGGGATTATGAGAAATATTGCGCTGAGACTGACCTATGACGGCTCTGCCTACCATGGCTGGCAGGTGCAGAAAACGGAAGTGACCGTTGCGGAAACGCTGGAAAAGGCACTGACCAAAATCTGCGGAGAGCCCATTAAGGTTGTGGGCTGCGGACGCACCGACGCAGGGGTTCACGCCAACCGCTACTGTGCCAACTTCCGTACCAATGCCCGTATTCCCATTGACCGCATTCCTCTGGCAGTCAATTCCCGTCTGCCTGCGGATATTGCGGTAGTGGATGCCTGCGAGGCTCCCGAGGATTTCAATGCCATCGGCTCCTGCATCCAGAAGGAATATATTTATAAAATCAAAAATTCCCGTATTCGAGACCCGTTTCTGCAAAACCGCGTCTGCTTCTATCCCTCCAAGCTGGATTTGGACAGAATGCAGCGTGCGGCGCAGGCATTTGTGGGGACCCACGATTTCCGCGCGGTGCGCAGTGTGGGGACGGAGACCCGCACCACCGTGCGTACGGTCAAGTGGTGCAACGTGACACAGGAAGGGGATATCATCACCCT
Organism: Oscillospiraceae bacterium; assembly: GCA_017411665.1. Next base: position 9,161 of record JAFQPT010000030.1, read on the forward strand.
TGCAGTGTGCGCCGACGGCTTTTTGTATAACATGGTGCGCGCCATTGTGGGTACCTGTGTATATGCGTCTCACGGGAAGCTGGAGCCCGAGGAAATTCCGCATCTGCTGGAAATCGGCGACCGCCGTCTGACCGGGCCTACTATGCCGCCTCAGGGACTCTACATGAATCGTCTCTGGTATGAAGGCGAAGTGGGCGAAATGATGATGAGATAATTCGATCAACCTCCTAACGGAGCTTGATCGAGACTCTCCTGCCTACGGCAATGAGAATGCACCCGGCTGCAGCGCACTCGCTGCGCTCGCACGTTTGCCGGCTGAGAAGTATTTTTCGCCACGCACATGTCGCGACGAAAAATGATTTTGATTCTGTTTTGCAGCAAGGCTGCAAAATTCTGCGAAGCGAAATGTTGCATTGCATCATATGCTTTGAAATATTTTGGGAAATGTATATTTGTTCATAATTTTATGATATATCTGTTATAAGATTCCGAATACATTGCCCGTTGAAATACCAAATCATCCCGAATTCTATGGAAAACGGGAAAAAAGATAGGGGTACTGACTATGATGAGATGGGTTGTTGACCTGATGCTGATAGCGGTTGTGCTGCTGTGTGCATTCAACGGCTATAGAAAGGGAATATTGATGGAGCTGGGTGCTGTGGCGTGCCTGGTTATATCGCTGTACGGTGCAACGCTGGTGGCGAACAATTTCTCCATGGAGGTTGTTGCTGCGGTCAAGCCCTTTGCAGGCGGTTTCATCGAAAGTGTCGTGTCCAATGATGTTCCCAAACGTCTGGGATATGATTTGAATGAATATTCTATTAATGATATTGTGGCAAACGATCCCGAAAAGGCTTATGAAGTAGCGGAAACCACGTTCCTGTGTATGGGTATTTATGAAGACACCGCTGCAGAGCTGGCAGCGGATGCACAGGTCTATGCCACAGAAAATGTGGTGTCTCTGCGCTCTGCCATCATTGATGTGACCTGCAACACTGTGGTGTATGCGGCAGCGGTGGCACTGTGCTTCGTGATTATTTTGATTTTCCTGACCTTCCTGGGGAATCTCCCCAATCTGGCATTCCGTCTGCCCAATATGGAAGAAATGGACGAAATCGGCGGTGCGGCAGTGGGTGCTGTGCGCGGCATCCTGCTGGGTATGCTGGCAGTATGGGTATTGAAGTTTATGGGTCTTCTCATCGGGGAAGATACTTTGGACAGTACCATTGTGGCAAAGCTGTTTGAGAAAATCGGAATTATTTCGTTTTTCCTGGGAGTATAACTCCCGTTGATTCTGGCAAATAGGAGATTACTGTATGCAGCCTCAAATGTGTGCACGCTGCAAGAAAAATGCAGCAGTTGTGTTTATTACGAAATATGATGGTGTGGAAGCCAAAAATGAGGGCTTGTGCTTGAAGTGCGCAAAGCAGATGGGCATTAAACCCATTGACGATATGATTAACAAGATGGGTCTGAGTGAAGAAGACCTGGAGAATTTCTCCAGCCAAATGGCAGGCGCTATGGGTGAGCTGGAAAATCTCGGTGCGCTGCTGGGTGGCGGCCTGGAGGCCGATGACGAAGAGGCTTCCGAAGGAGATGACGGCAAGACCGCAACCTTCCCCTTCATGAACCGACTGTTCGGCGGGATGAATCCTCCCGAAAACATGAACCCCGCAGGCGGCGGCAGCGAAAATAACGGCGGCTCTGACAAGAAAAAGAGCGGCAGTAAGAAAAAGTTTTTGGATGGCTATTGCATCAACTTGACCATGCGTGCCCGTGAAGGCAAACTGGACAATATGATCGGCCGTAAAGAAGAGCTGGAACGCGTCATCCAGATTCTCAACCGCCGTCAGAAGAACAACCCCTGCCTCATCGGTGAGCCCGGTGTCGGCAAGACTGCCATTGCGGAAGGTCTGGCGATGGCCATTGCCAAGGGTCAGGTACCCTATAAGCTCCGCGACAAGCAGGTGTATCTGGTGGATATGACTGCGCTGGTGGCAGGTACCCAGTTCCGCGGTCAGTTTGAATCCCGCATGAAGGGTCTGATTGACGAGGTCAAGAAGCAGGGTAATGTCATTCTGGTCATCGACGAGATTCACAATATTGTCGGTGCAGGGGACGCGGAAGGCAGCATGAATGCAGCAAACATCCTCAAGCCTGCCCTCAGCCGCGGTGAAATTCAGGTAATCGGCGCGACTACCTTTAAGGAATACCGCAAGTTTATTGAAAAAGACTCTGCGCTGGAACGTCGTTTCCAGCCTGTTACTGTAGCTGAGCCCTCCATTGCAGACTCCATTGAGATTCTGCAGGGCATCAAGAGCTACTACGAAGACTATCATCAGGTAGATATTTCTGATGAAATGTGCCGTCTGGCAGTTACCATGTCCGAACGCTACATCACCGACCGCTTCCTGCCCGACAAGGCCATCGACTTGATCGACGAGGCATGCTCCGATGTGAATCTGAAGGACCGTGAGCTGACTCGCCGTCTGATGGTGGAACAGGAACTGGCGGACTATGCCAAGGAACAGGAGCTGCTGCTCAGCGATACCGAAAATGAGCACTATGCCCGTCTGGCGGAAATCCGCAGCAAGACCATGCAGCTCAACGATGAGCTGCTGAGACTGAAGGCACAGGGCAGACCCAAGCTGACCGCGGACAACATTGCCCGTATCATTGAGCTGTGGACCAAGATTCCCGCAGCCAATATCAAGGAAGATGAATTTGCCCGTCTGGCAGGCCTCAATGACCGTCTGAAGTCTCACATTGTGGGACAGGATGAAGCGGTGGATACCGTTTGTGCGGCAGTCAAGCGCAGCAGAGTGGGCCTGCAGGCAAAGCGCAAGCCTCTGTCCTTTATCTTTGTGGGTGGCAGCGGCGTCGGTAAGACCGAGCTGGTAAAGCGTCTGGCGGAAGACCTGTTTGACTCTCCCGAATCTCTGATTCGTCTGGATATGTCCGAATTTATGGAAAAGTTTGCGGTCAGCCGCATTGTAGGCTCTCCTCCCGGCTATGTGGGCTACGATGAAGCAGGTCAGCTGACCGAAAAGATTCGCCGCCGTCCCTACAGCGTGGTGCTGTTTGACGAAATTGAAAAGGCACATCCCGATGTGCTGAATATTCTGCTGCAGATTTTGGACGACGGTCACATTACTGACGCACAGGGCAGAGTGGTTAACTTTGAAAACACCGTCATCGTTATGACCACCAATGCAGGCAGCAACTCCAAGTCCGGCAGTTTGGGCTTCGGCACCAGCCTCACCGACATGAGCCGTGAAAAGTCCATGAAGGCGCTGAATGAATTCCTGCGACCCGAGTTTATCAATCGCGTAGACGAAATCGTGTGCTTCAATGCCCTCAGTGAAACTAACCTCCGCGATATTGCGGTGCTGATGCTGGGTGAAACCCGCGATGCCATGGCAGACAAGAAAATCGAATTCACCTATGACGAATCCGTTCCCGATTATCTGGTGGAAAAGGGTTACAGCGTTGCATACGGTGCGCGTAATCTGCGCCGTCTGATTCAGCGCGAAATCGAGGATGCGGTTGCTACGGAAATGGTAGACCGCCGCCGCGGCAATGTCTCCAAGGTCTTTGTGACCGTTGTTGACGGCAAGGTACAGGTACAGTCCGAATAATACCCCCGTAAGGAGGAAAAGAGATATGAAGCTGAACCCCGAAAAAAGCGCACTGTTGGTCATCGACATGCAGGAGGGATTTCTGAATCCCGAATCTCCCACCTATATCCCCATGGCGTGGGAAACCGTGCCTCGCTGCATTGCGGTGCAGCGCAAGGCGAGAGAACTGGGAATCCCCGTGTACTTTGTCATCCGCAGATATGCAAAGGATGGCTCCGATGTGGAGTTTACCCGCTATTTTACATGGAAGGAAGGCGGAAAGCCCTGCTCGGGTCCCGAAAGTCCCATTGGCTGGAATATGCCCAAGGGATTTGAGGTGCTGCCCTGGGACAATGTGCTGTTCAAGCCTCGCTATTCCGCATTTTTCAACACCCATCTGGATGGGATTCTCCGCAGAAAAGGCATTGATACGGTGATTGTGACCGGTACCACCACCCCCAACTGTATCCGCGCAACGGTGTTTGATGCCATCAGTCTGGATTACAATACGGTAGTATTGGATGACTGCACCTCTTCCGTCAATGAAGAAGTACAGCGTGTGAATATGTTGGGGATGCAGTCTATCGGTGCGGTGATCGCAACTGCAGACGACTTCATCAAAGAACAAATCGACCTGCCTGTGACCGTTGCAATGGTGCGGGAGGACTTGAACAAAGGAGATCTGTAATATGGGTATTATTGAAATCATTCAAGGCGATATCACTAAGCAGAACGTGGACGCAATCGTCAATGCTGCAAACAAATCTCTGCTGGGCGGCGGGGGCGTGGATGGTGCGATTCATCGCGCAGCAGGCCCCGAACTGCTGAAGGAATGTCGGACTCTCAATGGCTGTGAAACCGGCAAGGCAAAGATCACAAAGGGATATAACCTGCCTGCAAAGTTTGTCATTCATACCCCCGGTCCTGTATGGCACGGCGGTAAGAGCAATGAACCTGCGCTGCTGGCAAGCTGCTATCGCGCCTGTCTGGAGCTGGCATCTGCAAACGGCTGCAAGACCTTGGACTTCCCCTCCATCAGCACAGGCGTTTATCACTTCCCCCTGGAAAAGGCATCTGTGATTGCAATTTCCACCATCAAGGCATATCTGGCAGACCATCCCGAAATCGAACGGGTGCGTATGGTCTGCTTTGACGACAGAACCAAGAAGTATTACGACGATGCACTTGCAAGTGTATAAAATAAAAAACAGGATGTGAATTTCACATCCTGTTTTTTTATGCTTCATCGGGCTGCTGCCCGTTATGGGCAAGCCATTTGCACTCAGTTATTTTCATGTTGGTAAAAGTTGCTTTGAAGGAAGAGTCCTCCGGACTGCATGCGTAGATACCGAAACGAATGGTGCCGACAGCCTCATGCATGTGGCAGATGCGCATCTGCTTATATTGCACTCCGTCGGAAGAGCATTCCAGACAGAAATCATCTGCTCTGCGGCTGAGTCTGTACCACATGGACTTTACGGACGCATCAATTTCCGTGGTTGCCCAGTCGGAATACCCGTGATTGGTCACGACGCTGCCCAAATGCTGGCAGCGCTC
>JAFQPT010000312.1 GCA_017411665.1 Oscillospiraceae bacterium
AGGCTCTTCAGCTTCTCCAGCATAAGGGTCAAATCCAAATCGGTCTCGCCGCCGATGATGTAGAACACACCGACAGAGCGCAAATATGCCAGATACGCCCTGTCCGCATCCGCGCACACCACTTCGATGATATGGGCATTGTCATAGCCGGGGTCTTCGTCGTGAATGTGGGATTCCCGCCAGCCCAGACTGCCGTGACGGTCAAAGGATACCGCATAGAAATCCGCCTGCTGCGCCACGAAATCCCCTTCCGGCACATCCGCATGTTCAAACGCTGTCAGATCCGGCTGCCAGCCATGGGTAAAGCTGCCGATCATAGTCACTCTCCCGCAGGCAAAGGCATCCGCCTTGAAGCTGCGGTGCACCTCTTAATACGCCTCACAGGCTGCGCTTCCCGCTTCTGTTTCCAAAAACGCGCCCGTGACCTTTCCGTCCAGAGACACGGTCATATGACAAATCACATTGGGCTTAGACATGGCAAACACTCCTTTTTTCTCAGTTTACTTATATTTTATCATATCGTTCCATGTTTACAACAGACGATTGTACCCAATCCTTCTACACCGTTTTCAAATTTCACTATCCGTTCATTGGACAAAATCACGAATTTTACTAAACAGATTCCAATCCACGTCATTAAATCTTGCTATTTGTCGGTAAAATCGTTATGATATTCCCAACATTTTGTCAAGCTAAGGCAGGTGACACGATATGCGCTCCCAACTGAAGGCACAGCCTCTTTGCGGCAAGCCCGTCAACGGTTTTTTCACGGGACAGGATAAATTTCTGACCCTGCAGGACGTCGTCGTACGCGAGCAAACACCTCCCGTCGCAGAAGATGACTCTCTATTTATATATGTAGTAAGCGGCACAGGTCATCTGACCGTAAACGGTGTGGTATTTGATTTGTATCCCGGCGCATTCTGCTGGCTGCAAAGCTACCACGTATTCTCCCTGTCTCCCGCATGGGGCAGCGCATTGGAGCTGCAGGTGCTGGTTTATGACTATCCCCTGTCCTCCTACATGACCTACCGCAGCAACGTCCCCAATAACCTCACCGCCTTTTCCACAGGTATGCCCGTATATGCACTCAGCGGCATGCGCAAATCCAAAGCCGAAGCGCTGCTGACAGAATTCCGTATGTACAACGAGGACCATGACGCAGGCGCAAACCTCATCAAATCCGCCATTCTGGGGCAGCTGTCCTATCTGTTCATCGAGCTGAACAAGGAATACACCGCAGCCCACGCCCACATCCGCCACCATTGGCCGCTGGGCTGGATTTTGAGTCTGTTCATTGCCTACTCCTGCGCTGAGGATTTGGACCCCAAAATCGTGGCGGAGAGCTTCGGTGTCAGCGTTCCCACCCTCAACCGTGAGCTGCGCATCACCACGGGCATGAATTTTGCCCAATCCGTCAATCGAGCCCGCATCAATCTGGCAGCCAGTGCCATTTTGTTCAGCGAACTCAGCTTCCACTTCATTGCCACCTACTGCGGCTTCCGCAGCGAAGTCGCCTTCTATCGCACCTTCCGCGAGCTCAAGGGCATGACACCGCAGGAATATCGGGAGCAGGCTATCGCGACCCAAGGCACACCCCGCAAAATGATCAGTGAAACCGTGGAACGTATCCTGTTTTATATCCACACCAATTATCGTGAACAAATCAGTCTGAAAACCATCGCACAGGAGCTGTACATCTCCGAAAACATCATTCGCACCCTGCTGGCGGAGAATCTGAACAGCAATTTCAAGGACATTCTTTCCTCCTGTCGTCTGCGGTACGCAGAGTCCATGCTGGTGGTATCGGATATGCCCATTCTGGACGTTTCCCTTGCTTCGGGCTTCAACTCCGAGCGAACCTTCACCCGACTGTTCAAGGAACGCAACGGCATCACCCCCAGTGCATACCGCGCAATGTTCATCGGGGAATAAGGGAAGGAGCACAACTATGAAAAAGAGTAAATACTCCAGTCCCTATCTGGCAAAAGATTATTTCTCCAAAGACATTCTGCCCACGGAATTTTATGCGGGACGCAAGACCGTCCGCCAAAGCATTCCCTATCGTCAGCACGAGGATATGGAATTTATACTGGTGCGCAGCGGCAGCGGCATGGTCACCGTCAACGCGAAGGAATATCCCGTCAGCCGCGGCAGTCTGTTTTGCTTCAGTCCCGACCAGTTTCACAAGCTGGAAGTGGAAAAGGGCAGCCGACTGGAAATCACCGAATGTCATCTCAATTCGGGCGTGTATTTCTATCTTTCCGCCTGCCCCTATTACTATAACAATACTTCCGACATTCCCATTCCGCCCGTGTATGCCCAATTGGATGAGACGCGCACTCTGCAGGTCACGCAGCTCATGGACGAACTGTCGGTAAGCTGCGAAAAAACACCCATTTCCGAAAACCAGTCTGCATTTTTCCTGTTGATGAAGCTGTTCGGGATTCTGGAAAAATTCGCGGCTACTCCCATTTAATTGTCTTTCACGAAAGGACAGTTTCGATGTACAAAACACAAAACCCACTGAAATTCCAAGAAATTTCAGTGGGTTTTTCGCAGGAATACCATTGCTTCGCCGCCACATTGACAAACAATTGTCTATGGCTCATCACACACATTTTGTGTAATAACAACAATCCGATTGTACACACCCCGCAATTTTGAAATTTGTATTGTTCATTTTGACCTATTTTGTAACCAACTTTTTTAAAGATTGACAGAAAATAGGCGATAGGCCGCTCGGAGGGGTGAATTATTATTGAAAAATCCGCAATCCTATGCTAAGATTCTAACAGAATATCCTAAATGCTGAAAGGAGAAATTTTATTATGGGTATTATGGATGGCAAGACAGTATTTATCACCGGCGGTACTCGCGGTGTAGGTTTCGCTCTGGCAACTCGCATGCTGGAAGAAGGCGCTAAGGCAGTTGCAATCTGCGGCACCAAGGAAGAAACCGTTGCTCCCGCACTGGCAAAGCTGAAGGAAGCTTTCCCCGCAAAGGCAGAAGACATTCACGGCTACTGGCCCAACCTGCGTGTTGAAGCTGAAATCGCTCGCGACATGAACGACTTCGTTTCCAAGTACGGCCGTCTGGATGCATGCTGCTCCAACGCTGGTATCACCCACAACACCACCATTAAGAGAATTCCCGAAGGCGACTTCCAGAACCAGATCGACATCAACCTGACCGCTACTTACTACGTTGACCGTCAGGCTGGCCTGATCATGTCCAAGCAGCGCGGCGGCTCCATCGTTAACACCGCTTCTATGACCGGTCTGTACGGCTCCGGCATGGGCTGTGGCTACGGCGCTTCCAAGGCTGGCGTTATCGGCCTGACCCGTTCTCTGGGCCGCGAATTGGCATTCTTCAATGTTCGCGTTAACTGCGTAGCTCCCGGCGTTATCGACACCGACATGGTAGCTGGCCTGTCCCCCGAAGCTGTTAAGGCAGTTTCCGCTGGCATCGCTCTGCGTCGTATGGCTAAGCCCGAAGAAGTTGCAAACGCAATCATGTTCCTGGCTTCCGACCTGGCTTCCTACTGCACCGCTACCTGCCTGTCCGTTGACGGCTGGACCACCTAATTTTTACTGTCACACTATCGACATAAAAAA
>JAFQPT010000313.1 GCA_017411665.1 Oscillospiraceae bacterium
GACGCAGTTGGCCACCGTGTCGTTCACGGCGGTGAGGAGTTCACCAAGTCCGTCCTGATCGACCGCAAGGTCCTGAAGGGCATCCGTGACTGCGTGCCTCTGGCTCCCCTGCACAACCCTGCTAACCTGATTGGCATCGAGGCCTGCGACAAGTACATCGACGAAACTGCACCCTGGCAGCTGGCAAAGGACGAAGCAAACAAGACTCGTCTGGCTACCGTTATGTACAATCTGCTGGAAGCAATCCGCATTTGCACCGTACTGCTGCAGCCCGTCATGCCCGAAAGCTGCGCAAAGATTTTCGACCAGATCGGTGCAGCTGCAGACCAGCGTGACTGGGCTTCCGCTGCTGCATTCGGCGGTCTGTCCGCAGATGTGACCGTAGTGAAGGGCGACACCCTGTTCCCCCGTATCGATCTGAAGAAGGAACTGGAAGAGCTGGAAAAGCTGAATGCTCCCAAGCTGCCCGAATCCAAGCCCGTACTGCCCGACGTATCCTTCGATGACTTTATCAAGTGCGATATGCGCGTGTGCAAGGTACTGAGCGTGGAAACCATCAAAAAGAGCGAAAAGCTGCTGAAGTTCCAGCTGGATGACGGCTCCGGAAAGCCTCGCCAGATCCTGTCCGGTATCCGCAAGTACTACCCCGACCACGAAGCACTGGTTGGCAAGACTGTGGTTGCGATTCTGAACCTGCCTCCCAGAAAGATGATGGGTCAGGAATCCTGCGGCATGCTGCTGTCCGCTGTGAAGGAAATCGACGGCAAGGAAGAACTGCACCTGCTGATGCTGGATGACTCCATCCCCACAGGGGCACAATTAGGATAATTCTACGTTAAGAGCGTAAAAGCCCCGAAGCATCGCTTCGGGGCTTTTTGAAAATAGCAATTGTAGGGACCGGCCTTCCGGACGGTCCGCAATCAATCATGAAATCATACGGACCGCCGAGGACGTCGGTCCCTACAGTAAAGGGAGAAAACTCCTATGAAACCTTCTTATTCCTTACAGATTCAAAACAGATTCACGGTCATGGGGCTTTCCGTGATGGCGGTGAGTGTGCTGATTCGCTGTATCTACTTTGCTGTGGAGGGCGGCAGTACGGGACTGCTTATTGTCCATCTGCTGCTTCCCGTGCTGGCGGCACTGACCTTTTTCTTTGTGGTGCTGCGGGGACTGCCTGCGGAATACACCGCCTTGGGTGTGCTGTTCGGGGAGGTATTCTTCATCATCAAAGCGTTTACATTTGAAAGCAAGCTCCACACGACCCTGTGTGTGATTTTGTATCTGACTGTGCTGACCCTGTACACCGCCACTGTGTTTGGCCTCATTCCCACGAAAAAGCTGCTGTATCCCTTGTTCGGATTGCCGCTGCTGTACCACATTTTTGTGGAGGATATGCAAATCTATATCCTCGCAGACCATCCCGTACCTTATTTTCAGTGGCTGCCGGAAATTTCCGTGCTGCTGATTATGGCGGGGCTGCTGTGCATCAGTCTGGGTCTGGAGCGCAAAGAGCCGTAAAAAGACCGCTTACGAATCGTAAGCGGTCTTTGTTTTATTTCAGTTGGTCGAGCTTGTCCATTGCTGCCTGCAATACAGTCTGCAAGATTGCCTCGAAGGTGTTCTGCTCGGGCAGCTCGGGGGGAGGTGCGGTCCGGGTCAGCACATAGGGATAGGAGAAGACACCGGTTTCGTCCAGATTGACAGCTCCTGTGACAGTTACGTCAGCACCGTGCAGTGTATAGGTTTCGTAGTTGTCAGCAGGCGGGCCGGCCTGGAGGCTGTTGGAAATGTAGAGACAGCCTTCCTTGGCGAGGAATCGGCCTTCGGAATAGAAGCTGCCGGTCAATGCTGTTGTGAAGCTCTCGTCAATGAGTGCGTCAACGGTCTCCTCAGCGCTCTTGCCCAGTGCGGTGCTGAATATTTCATCCCAGCTCATGCCCACAGCGGCTTCCAGGTCCTCATAGGTTTCAATGGTGAGTCCGTAGGGAGTAAGCTGCTCCTTGCATGCTGCGAAGATGTTGTCTGTCAGCAGCGGCAGTACGGCAGTTTTCAAATTTTCCACGGCGGTGACGATGGAGTCCTGCTCCACGGTCATATTGTAGGTGCCGTCTGCGTTGAATACAAAGGTGATGGTCAATTTGAATTCGCTGAGGTAGTTTTTCAGAGAATACACGGTGTCTGCGGTGCCCAGACCTGTGTCAAAGGTATCTACCACCGACTGATACAAATCCACTTCTGTTTGATAGGTGCCGAGAATCTCGGGAGGAGGCGCGGTGCAGCCAACCAGAGACAATGCCAGTACAGCGGCCAGCAGCAGTGCAATCAGTTTCTTCATCTTCGTATCCTTTCCTGTGGAGTCGCTTCACCTTGTGAGGTAACTATCATTCTACCTCTTATGCCGAAGAATGTCAAAACAAAAGACCGCTCAATGAGCGGTCTTTTTGAAATTTTGCTGAAAAATCAGGAAACCTTGGTCATAGTGTAGGGGTAGGGCAGCAGTTCTTCTTCCTCTACATTTACACCGCCGGTGATGGTAACGGTGTCGCCGTCAATTTCGTAGGTTTCGTAAACGTTTTCGTCGATGTTGTATTCCAGACCGTCGGACAGGAACAGCTTGCCGTCTTCAGCCTTGTAGTTGCCTTCCAGCAGCAGGGTGTCTTCAAACATGTCAGCGGACAGCTCATTAATCATTTCATCCACAAACTCGTTGAGGTCTACGCCCAGAACAGAGCTGTAGATATCGTCCCAGGCAATGTTCAGAATGCCTTCTACGTCTTCACGGGTGTTGATGGTGTAGCCGTAGCCGACAAATTCCTGCTTGAAGGTGTACAGCAGGAAGTCATCCATTACGGGGATGATTGCGTTCTTCATGTTTCCCATTGCTCTTTCCAGAGAAGCACTGTCGATGGTCTGGGAGTAGGTGCCGTCTTCGTTGAACTGGCTGATCATAACGATTTTAAAATCGGTGAGATGGTTGCTCAGAGAAATTCCGGTACCGGTAATTTCTGCACCCTTATCAAATTCGTCACAAACCAGATCGGTCAGATCGATTTCGGCTTCGTAGGTGCCCAGAATGTCGGGGCTGCTGCCGCAGGCTGCCAGCGCGAATACCATGACCAGAGCCATCAGCAGAGAAATCATTTTTTTCATTTTGTTCAGTTCCTTTCGCACAAATTCACGGAATTTGTCAGATTTGAGTACATTATACGCCTGTACATGGAAACTGTCAAAGAAAGTTTGCGTTTTATCTGTTAAATTGAGATTGGTTGAAAAAACAGGCACAGCGACAAACGCTGTGCCTGTTTTTTTGATTCTGTATGGACTGTGTTTTATTCCTCTGCGGCGGGTTCTTCCAGCTCAACCACTTCCACAACGATTTCCTCGTCCTGAGTAGGTGCTGCGAAGTCTTCGTCATCCAGATATTCTTCCACGGTGACTTCGATTTCATCTTCTTCCACAGCGGGTGCTTCATCGCAGAGCTCCAGCTTTTCCAGAGCAGCTTCGATGGCATCTTCCAGACCGTCCAGTGCGTCTTCCACGGCGTCGGCCATGCGTTCCAGGAAGTCCTCTTCTTCTGCGGGTTCTTCGCCTTCCGCTTCTTCGCCTTCGGCCATGTTTACGACCAATTCGTCTTCGTCCAGAACAACGTCTGCGGAGGCCTTCAGTGCTTCGATTTCGTTGTTGATGTCCTCGATGTTGACCAGAGTGTTTTCCACTTCTGCGCACAGGTCAGCCAGAACGCCTTCGGCATCTGCCTTGTGCAGCTCGTAGTACAGTTTGCCCAGTTCCTTGTATGCGTCTTCCAGAGCGGTTTCTTCCTTCTTTTTTTCCACATACAGCTTTGCAATCTGCTGACCGACCTTTGCGGTGTCGGCAGCTGCGTCAGCCAGATCCAGAACCTTATCGGCGACAGTGGAAATGGTGTCGGTCAGTGCGCCGCGGAGCGTGTCCAGGTCAAGGTTAATTTTCTTGAAGTCAAAGTTCTTTCTTGCCATAATAATATCCCTCCATATTTTTAGTTCGTTACGTACATTGGTGGTTGTTGGCGATTTTCGCTCGGTAACGGTGGTGTGTCAAAATATCTGCGATGGTCACAGCTTATTCGGCCGATTGTTCTTCGGCTGCGATGCGGTCAACATGCAGTGTATGAGGCTTCTTTCTCATAGCAATCAGCACGCCCAGTGCAATCGCTGCGGACACCGCTGCCAGCAGCTGGCTGACGCGGATGCCTGTGCTGCCGATGTACAGACTGTCGGCACGCAGACCTTCAATCATGGCACGGCCGATGCCGTACCAGATGACGTACAGGGTGAATACCTCGCCATCGTATTTGCGTTTGCCCTTGCTGACGTACAGATGCAGCAGGATGATGCCCAGTAGATTCCACAGTCCTTCATACAGGAAGGTGGGGTGTACATAGATGGTGCCCTTTGCGGTGGTGAGGCCCATGCGGGTGAACAGCTCCGTTTCCGCACCGAAGGCTTCGCGGTTGAAGAAGTTGCCCCAACGGCCGCAAATCTGACCGATCATCAGACCGAATACACCGCAGTCCAGCACTGCTCCTGCGGGCAGCTTCTTGATGCGGCAGACAATCAGCAGAGTAATGACCGCTGCGATGATGCCGCCGTAAATGGCCAGACCGCCTTCCCAGATGGCAAACAGGTCGCCGATGGGTCTGCCGCGGTACAGGTCAAAATTGAAAATCACGTAATAGGCTCTGGCACCGACGATCGCCATGGGCAGGGCCCACAAAATGACGTCATAAATGTGGTCGTCCTTCAGACCAAACTTGGGTGCCCGTCTGGTGCAGTAGGCCATGCCAAGGATAAAGCCCAGTGCTGCCATGATGCCGTACAGATAAATGGTTCTTCCGAACAGGTCGAAGCCTGCGGGAGGATTCAGCTCCAGTCCCAGCGCGGGGAATGTGATAATTGCTTCTCTCATAGACGTTACACTGCGGGCTTGATGACAGACATCGCCAGCTTCTCCTCTGTGAGATTTTCCGCAATGAAGCGGGAGCATTCCTCTGC
>JAFQPT010000031.1 GCA_017411665.1 Oscillospiraceae bacterium
AAGCTGGTCAACTGCGGCCAGACCTGCATTGCCCCCGACTATGTGCTGATTGACAAGCGCGTGGAGGCAAAGTTTGCGGAGTATCTGGTGGAGGCCATTGAGCAGTTTTATGGCACAGATCCTATCAGCAGCCCCGACTACGGCTGCATCGTCAATGAAAAGCATTACACCCGCCTCATGAATCTCATCGACATCCGTAAGACTTATTATGGCGGCATTACCGACCCTGCCCGACTGAAGATTTCCCCCACCATCCTGCGGGATGTGACTGCAGAGGATGCGGTGATGCAGGAGGAAATTTTCGGGCCAATCCTGCCCATTATCCCTGTGGAAACCATGATTGAAGCAGAGGATTTCATCGCAGCACGGGAAAAGCCGCTGGCACTGTATGTGTTTACCAAGCGCAAAATTGTAGAGGACCGTTTCTTAAAGTATGTGTCCTTCGGCGGTGGCTGTGTCAACGACACCATTATGCATATTGCAAGCTCCGAGCTGCCCTTCGGGGGCGTGGGAAATTCCGGTATGGGCAGTTACCACGGCTACAAGAGCTTTGAGACCTTCAGCCATCAGAAGAGCGTGCTGAAGAAATACAACTGGATTGATCTGCCCCTGCGCTATCCTCCGTATAAGAGTAAAATGCTGCAGAAGCTTGTGAAAATATTTCTGCGTTAAAAAACGTGCCTGTCTTTAAATGACGGGCACGTTTTTCTGTACAGCAGACGGTTTCGCTGATATAATAATGTAAAACAAAAAACAAGGAGGTACCAAAATGAACAGATTAAAGGATAAGGTAGCCATTATTACCGGTGCAGCAGGTGGAATTTGCCACAAGGCCTCGGAGCTGTTTTGTCAAGAAGGGGCAAAGGTCATCATGGTAGATATTGACCCCATGGTGGAAGAGTTCTGCGCAAAAATTGTTGCGGACGGCGGGGAGGCAATCGCTGTGGTAGGTGACGTTTCCATCAAGGATACCTGGGTGAACCTGCAGAATCTGGCTGTTGAAAGATACGGTACCATTGACATTGTGGTCAACGGGGCATCTGCTTTTTCTCCTCCTACCCATGACTGGGCGACTATTACATCCGAAATGATTTTGGATGTAATGCGTGTGAATATTGATTCTATGCTCTACTCCTATCAGACTGTACTGCGCTATATGATGCGCAATAAAATTCGCGGGAACTTCTTGAACTTTTCTTCCGCAACGGGGCTGGCGTATAACGGTAGTGCAATTCAGGGTTACCCCTTCTCCAAGGCCTGCATCAAGCTGGGTACTCAGAATATGGTCAATCAGGTCAGCAAGAAGTACGGTATCCGCTTTAACTGTCTGGCACCTAATTATGTGTGGGTTCCCAAGCAGCAGCCTGTATGGGATATGTACGAAGAGCATTTTAAGGAAGCCATTCCCATGCCTTATACCGGTATGCCCGAGGATGCAGCATGGGCAGTTGTGTTCCTTTGCTCTGATGAGGCAAAGTATATCAATGGTGTTTGTTTGCCTATTGATGGCGGCTGGTATGTCAGACACTAAGTATTTAGTTTGAATATGATAGCTAAGAACATACTTCTTTCACCGATAAAAATCGGAGCCATGGAACTGAAAAACCGCATGGTGCTGGCACCTATGGGCGTTACCATCGGTAATATGACTGCGGCTACAGTGGACTACTTTGTCGAGCGCGCCAAGGGCGGCGCTGCCATGTTGTTTTGCAATATCAAGGGCTCTGCGACCTTTGAGTCTGCAGCACATTCTATCTTTTTCAACGAAGAAACTGAGCAGCTTTTTAGGGAAACCGTGAAACGGTGCCATGCTTACGGCTGTAAGGTGGGGGCACAGATTATGCCCGGTGACGGGCGGATCGGCGGCCCTTCTACCAAGTACCGCGTGCCCATTTGCGCCTCTGCAGTGCCATGGATGCATGCACCGATGCTCAAATGCCATGAGCTGACCAAAGAGGAAATTGCAATTATTGAAGCAGACTACCGCGAAAGTGTGAAGGCGGCTTTGCGATGTGGGGCGGACTGCATTGAAATCCATGCCTACGGCGGGTATTTGACCGACCAGTTTTTGACGGCACGCTGGAATATCCGTACCGATGAATACGGC
>JAFQPT010000032.1 GCA_017411665.1 Oscillospiraceae bacterium
GAGGGATCCAGAGGCAGGAAGGGAGCGCCGAAGCAGGTGGAGAAGGTGGGAACGGGTTCCTTGATGCCGATTTCGGTACCTGCCAGCTTGGAGGTGAAACCGGAAACGAAGTAGTACATTGCCTGATTCATATCCAGCTTGGAGATGGGAGGCAGTACGCCGTATGCGTCAGCGGTCAGGAAGATAACGTTCTTGGGAACGGAGGGGCTCATGCCGCTCAGTTCAGCGTTGGGGATGTATTCGATGGGGTAGCCAACGCGGGAGTTGACTGCCAGAGAGTCATCGTCAAAGTCAAATTCGCGGGTTTCTTCGTCCATGACAACGTTTTCCACCAGAGAACCGAACTTGATTGCGTTGTAGATTTCGGGTTCGGATTCAGCGGACAGGTTGATGCACTTTGCGTAGCAGCCGCCTTCGAAGTTGAATACGGAGTCGTCAGCCCAGCCGTGTTCGTCGTCGCCGATCAGCTTGCGGTTGGGGTCAGCGGACAGGGTGGTCTTGCCGGTGCCGGACAGACCGAAGAAGACTGCGGAGTCGCCTTCTGCGCCGATGTTAGCGGAGCAGTGCATGGGGAATACGCCCTGCTTGGGCAGGATGTAGTTCATGATGGAGAAGACGGTCTTCTTGATTTCGCCTGCGTACTGAGTGCCGCAGATGATTGCGATGTGCTTTTCGTAGTCCAGCAGGATGGCTGCTTCGGAGTTGGTGCCGTCGCGTTCGGGGATGCACTTGAAGCCGGGAGCAGCAATGATGGTGTAGTCGGGTGCGAAGTTTTCCAGCTGGCCTGCAACGGGACGGCGCAGCAGGTTGGTGATAAACAGATTCTGGCTTGCCAGTTCGTTTACGATGCGGAAGGACTTGGTGTACTTGGGGTCAGCGCCTGCGAAGCCGTCAAAAATGAAGATTTCGCGATTCTGCAGATAAGCAACAACCTTTTCGTACAGTGCGTCGAACTTTGCCTGAGTGATGGGACGGTTGACCTTGCCCCATGCGATGTCGTCGTGAACGCCTTCGGAGTCAACGATGAACTTGTCGTTTGCGGAGCGGCCGGTGTACTTGCCGGTCTTAACGACCAGAGCGCCGGTCTTGCTCAGCAGACCTTCGCCGCGGCGCAGCGCATGTTCGGTCAGCTGTGCCAGGGACTGGTTGCGGTAAACAGCAGAGGGGTTGATGATACCCAGTTTTTCGATGCCGTAAGTTTCCATATATGTAACCTCCTATGGTTGCCGCGGAGTGAAGCTCCGACGGCTGATATCTCGGAGCGATTGAGTTTGCTCCGGACTTAAATACAGTTTCAGTACGCATATAATATATCATAGAAAATTAAAAAAATATAGAGTAAAAATGCCGTTATTTTGTAGAAAAACGGCATTTTTTAGACAAATAAATCACAAACAATTGTACTTATTGCGCAGAGTGAAAAAATTCTTCGTCAAATAGGTTGATAAAAAATTAACAATTTTGTGGAACATCAATAAAAGCGGTTTGTGCTCACACAACACACACTGCACACGGAAAAACAGTATGCCGAAACGCGTAAAAATATGAATCGCTGCAAAGCTTGCCAATACACTTTGCAGCGTTTTTTATAATTCGAACTGTTTTTTGATATGAGGGCTGTCCAGTGAAAGCACGTCATCGGGCAGAATCATTGTACCGTCGGTGAAATACAATGTGTGGTCGGTGGAGTCGATTTTCTTGAGATTGCCTGTGTAGGTGACGTATGCGCCGCCTTCTTTGGCGAAATCGGGGACATAATAGGTCACCACTACCTCGGGATGCTCGCAAAGCAGTGGCATCAGAATTTGCATGCTTCTGTCCAGCTCCTGCTTTCGGTCTTCTGCCAGTTCGATTTTGCAGTCTGTCAGCCGTGCGGTTTCCAGAATGGCATCATCATGGCCCGATAATGCGGCGAAGGGGGAAAACTGCGCGGCACGGTCATGCATTGACATGCGTGGATGTCTTGCAGAGGTTGGGTGGGGGAGGTGAATGATATCGTCGTATTTGCCAATCATGCTTTGTGTCCCCCAATCTGACGGTTTCGATCAAGCGCAGTTGCGCCTTCTTCCAGATTCATGCCCTTGAAGACGGCATTTTTGCCGTATTTCTTTTTTAAATTCAGCAGAGTGTGCTGCATCCGCTTTTCCCGTTCCAAGGCTTCCGCTTCCTTTGCGCGCTGCTGCTCCAGTGCTTCGTAGTCGGTAAACAAATCCAGCTGAGCGGATTCCTGTTCCTGTGGGGCATCACATTCCCGCAGCAGATGATTTGCGCAGATATTGATGCGCCGTACCAGAAGATTGGGGTCAACGATGCGGTCATACAGTTCGGTGACGGCCTGCATAATTTCTTTGGTGGAGGAGGAATGTTTCCCCAAATGAATGGTGCCGTGGGCGTGCTTGGGCACTTTTCTTCCGTAGAAATCCACTTTCACATCGCCGTGATAGCGTTTGCTGCGCTCGGGGTCGGCGAGGTTTTCAATGTCATATCCTATGGTCAGCACCAACTGGTCGGTGACAAGTCGTTTGTCCACCAAATCATATACCATCAAATCCGCCATCTCCCGTGTGATGAGCCGTGCCTTTTCCGCGGTATATGCACAGTGAAGCACCTGTCCTGTACTGATGGAATTGGTGGAAGGGCGATAGGACTTGATGTCGGCGATGGTTGTGGGCTCCCATCCCCATGCATGGTCGATGAGCAGTTCTGCATTGATGCCAAACAGCCTATACAGCAGCTCTTCATTATAAAAGTCGGTTTCCCTGCCGATGGAGCATCGGGCAATGTCGCCCATGGTAAACATGCCGTTTGCTTCCAGCTTTTTTGCATAGCCGCGTCCGATGCGCCAGAAATCCGTCAGCGGACGGTGGTTCCACAGCTGCTCACGGTAACTCATTTCATTCAATTCGGCAATACGTACCCCGTTTCTGTCTGCGGGGCTGTGCTTGGCTACGATATCCATAGCGACCTTCGCCAGATACAGATTAGTGCCGATACCTGCGGTGGCGGTGATGCCTGTGGTATCCAGAACGTCCAGCACGATTTCCATAGCAAATTCTCTGGGGGGTCGTCCGTTGAGATAACGGGTCGCGTCGATGAATACTTCGTCAATGGAATAGACATGGATATCCTCGGGTGCGGCATGCTTCAGGTATACATTGTAAATACGGGTGCTGTAGTCAATATAGTGCGCCATTCTGGGCGGGGCGACGATATAATCCAGAGCAAGCTCGGGATGAACGGAAAGACCCGGTGCATAGTCGCTTGCTCCCGTGAATGTATGGCCCGGTGCCTGCTGCAAGCGTCTGGCGTTGACTTCCTTGACGATTTGCACGACTTCAAACAGTCTGGGTCTGCCGGGAACACCGAATCGTTTCAGCGCAGGGGAGACTGCCAGACAGATGGTCTTTTCGGTGCGGCTGCTGTCGGCTACTACCAGACAGGTGCGCATGGGGTCCAGCCCGCGCTCAATGCATTCCACCGATGCGTAGAACGACTTTAAGTCAATGGCAATATAAACTTTCTCTTCCATGGCTGCACCTCCTAAGTTTAATATCTTATAAGGATATTATATCACAAAATATTATCTTGAAAAGAGGGGTTGCGAAAATAAAATCCCGACCTCGTATATGAGGTCGGGAAAGAAGTCGAATTACAGCAGGGTGACACCCTGTTCGGCAAAGATGCGGTAGGTTTCGTCGTTCCAGATGCTTGCCTGTACTTCACCGATGTGGGCATTGCCGATCAGCAGCATGCACAGACGGCTCTGACCGATACCGCCGCCCATGGTCAGAGGCAGCTCATCATTGAGCACCATTTTGTGGAAGTGCAGCTGTCTGCGGTCGTCGCAGTTTGCCAGACGGAGCTGACGGTCCATGGATTCCGCATCGACACGGATGCCCATGGAGCTGATTTCAAAGGTTCTGCCCAGAATATCATTCCAGAAGAGAATATCACCGTTGAGCGCCCAGTCATCATAGTCGGGGGCACGTCCGTCATGGGGCTTGCCGTTGGAGAGCTTGCCGCCAATCTGCATGAGGAATACGGTCTTTGCGCCGGTGTCCTTCATGAATTGGGTTTCCTTTTCGGAGCCTGTCAGACCCAGATGACCGTAGCGGTCCTCCAACTCTTGAGAGGTAACGAAGGTCACATCACGGCACAGCTCGGTTTTGATTTCGGGGAATTCCGCCTTCAGTGCGTCCAGAGTATTGCAGATTGCGGTGACAATGCGGCGGACGGTGGTTTTCAGTGTTTCCACATTGCGTTCTTCACGGGTGATGGACTTTTCCCAGTCCCACTGGTCAACGTAAACGGAGTGCAGGTTATCCAGCTCTTCTTCGGGACGAATCGCGTTCATATCGCAGTACAGACCGTTGCCTGCATAGAAGTCATAGCGCTTGAGTGCCAGACGCTTCCACTTTGCCAGAGAGTGGACGATTTCCATGCGTTCACCCAGCTCGGGAACGACGAAGTTAACGGGGGTTTCGTGACCGTTCAGATTATCGTTCAAGCCGGAGGATGTGGTGACAAACAAAGGCGCGGAAACGCGCTTAATATGCAGTTGGATGCGCAGGTTGCGCTGGAATTCGGATTTGATGAATTCAATGGCCCGCTGCTGATCGTATGTAGTCAAAGGGGGCTTGTAGCCCGCGGGGATATAGCTATGGTCCATAAGTGACACCTCACATTCAATAGCCAATAGTATACTGTGTATGGCGGAAAAATGCAAGCACGAGAAACACAAAATGCGGATTGAATGTTTGAAACGAAAGGTCTATAATGAAAAAAATCTCTTCCGGAGAGGAGACACTCCTATGCTGCAAAAAATAGTCGAACTCAGACACGCTTTGCATGGCTGTGCAGAGCTTTCGGGACAGGAATACAAGACCAAAGAGATGTTGATGGATTTTCTGGAAAACCATACAAGTTTGGAACTTTGCAAATGTGGCAGCGGCTTTTATGCTGCCCATCGGGAGGCAGATCCGGCAAAGCCTGCCATTGCACTGCGCGGAGACTACGATGCCCTTGCCAAGCCCGACGGCACGGTTTCTCACATGTGCGGTCATGACGGCCATGCAGCTGCGCTGTGCGGAGCGGCACTGATGGCGGAAGGACAGACGTTGGGCCGAAACGTATTCTTCCTGTTTCAGCCTGCGGAGGAAACGGGAGAAGGTGCGGCACCCTGCTGTGCGCTGTTTGAACAGGAACAGGTGGATGAAATTTACGGTGCCCATAATCTGCCCGGATGGCCGTTGGGACAGGTCACCACAAGACCCCATACCTTTGCGTGTGCATCCCGTGGTGTGACCCTGCGCTTTACGGGGAAGCCCACTCATGCGGCCTATCCCGAAAACGGAATTTCTCCCGCAACGGCTGTGGGGAGACTCCTGTGCGAAGTACCTGCGCTGTCCGCTCCCACGCTGTACAGCGGCATGACCTTGTGTACGGTCATCGGTGTGCAGATGGGGGAAAAGGCCTTTGGTGCAGCGGCGGAAGCTGCGGAAGTGTGGCTGACCCTTCGCGGTGAGCATGATACAGACTTGAACAAGCTCTTTGACAGCGTGCTGCAATTATCCGAAAAACTGGCAGAGGAATACGGCCTGCAGTTTGGATTTGAGGTGCAGGACGTATTTCCCGCAACGGAGAACGACCCTGTCTGCGTGGAAAAAGTTATGCAGCTGTGTGATGGCGTGCCTTTGGAGGTGCCTATGCGCTGGAGCGAGGACTTCGGTCATTATTTAAATAGTAAAAAGGGTGCATTTTTTGGCATCGGAGCGGGGGAAGACTATCCGCCGCTGCATACCGAGCACTATGAATATCCCGACGAACTGCTGCAGCCTACCATGGAAGTATTTTGGAAGCTGATGAACGGTTGACAAGAGGTTTGATGTGCGGTACTCTAATTGCAGATTCGATTGAATTCAACTAAACGAGGTAACAACTATGATTTATTTCCAGTGTGACTATGCAGAAGGCTGCCATCCAAAGATTCTGGAGAAGCTGACTGAGACCAACTTTATGCAGACTCCCGGCTACAGCGAGGATGTGATCTGCGATGCA
>JAFQPT010000314.1 GCA_017411665.1 Oscillospiraceae bacterium
GAAATCACCCCCGGCAACTTCACCTTCCGTACCCGTGAATTCGAACAGATGGAACTGGAATTCTTCTGCGAACCCGGCACCGAACTGGAATGGTTTGCTTATTGGAAGAACTACTGCCGCAAGTGGCTGGATGATCTGGGCATGAAGGAAGAAAACATTCGCATGCGTGACCATGAACCCGAAGAACTGAGCCACTATTCCAACGCAACTACCGACTTTGAATATCTGTTCCCCTTCGGCTGGGGCGAACTGTGGGGCGTTGCTTCCCGTACCGACTTCGACCTGACCGCTCACCAGACTACCTCCGGTAAGGATCAGAGCTACTTCGATCAGGAAAAGAACCAGCGTTACATCCCCTACGTCATTGAACCCTCTCTGGGTGCTGACCGTGTGGCTCTGGCATTCCTGGTAGAAGCTTACGACGAAGAAGTTGTCGATCCCGCTAAGAACGATGTTCGTACCGTTCTGCACCTGCACCCCGCACTGGCTCCCTTCAAGTGCGCAGTTCTGCCTCTGAGCAAGAAGCTGGGCGGCAAGGCACAGGAAATCTATGCTGAACTGTCCAAGCACTTCATGGTTGACTACGACGAAGCAGGCTCCATCGGCAAGCGTTACCGCCGTCAGGACGAAATCGGCACTCCTCTGTGCATCACCATCGACTTCGAAACCGTTGGCGATGACAAGGTTGCTGCTGACAACTGCGTCACCGTTCGTGACCGCGACACCATGGAACAGGTTCGTATCCCCGTTGACCAGCTGGTTGACTACGTATCCAAGAAGATCGCATTCTAAGATTCTTTCCTTTTTTTAAGCATGACCCTATTCAAAAAAGCGGCTGAACGCTTTTTGGCGTTCGTCGAATTTCTCCGTGCGGAACCGGACAGTCCCAAAGCAAAACGCTGGAGCGTTGTGATCGCACTGCTTGCGGCAATGTGGATCACCGGGTTCTCTCTGGTTCTGGCGCTGGGGGATTACAAAATATATATCTTCGGCGGATATTTCATCTTTCCCCAAATCTTTCTGCTGAATTTTCTGCCCGTTGCGGCGGTGATGATGGCAGTGTGGGCTTTGACGGGACGGATGGCACTGTCCTATGGACTGACGAGTGCGCTGTTTATCGGCGGCAGCATCGTCAACTACTTTAAGCTCATGTTCCGCGATGACCCTGTCATTTTCAGTGACATCTTCATCGCATCCACGGGCTTCAATGCTGCCATGGATTATAATCTTGCACCCGACCTGCGCATTGTGTTGGTACTGGTGTTTATCATCGGCATGGGCTGTCTTATCGGCTATGCCATGAAGGGCAGACCCACTGCGGCAGTGCGGATCGTGACACTGACAGTGATTGCGGCAAGCGTGATGCCGCTGTGGTCGTATGTATATTCCAGTGAAGATATTTATTTGAACAAAACCAAAAACTTCTGGTATTCCAATCCCTGGACACCGACCCAGATGTCTGTGTCCAAAGGATTTATCTATCCCTTTATCCACAGCATCACCTACATGACCGAAACCCCTCCCGACGGGTATGACGAGGAAGCGGCCGAAGCGATTCTGGCCCGATATGAGGATGCGGTGATTCCCGAGGAACGCAAGGTGAATGTGCTTGCATTCCAGCTGGAGGCATATACGGATTTCGAAGCCATGGGTGTGCAGGGCATCGACGAAAGCGTGTATGCTCCCTATCGCATGATTCAGCAGGAGGCTATGACCGGCACGCTGCTGACAAATATTTTTGCCGGTGGCACGGTGGATACGGAGCGGTGCTTCGTGACAGGTTATTATGACCTGGGCGAATTCCGCAGGGATACCAATTCCTATGTGTGGTATCTGAAATCTCAGGGCTACACCACAGGCGGCAGCCATCCCAGCTATGAATGGTTTTATAACCGCCTGAACATCAACCCCAGACTGGGGCTGGACAACTATAAATTTACCGAGAATCACTATACCCGATTCACTCCCGATACTCAGACCTATGATGCACAGGCGCTGCCCGAAATGCTGCGTTTGTATCAAGAGGATGCGGCAGCGGGGAAGCCTGTGTTCCATTTCGATATCACCTATCAGGGACACGGCCCCTATCCCACCGACCGACTGACCCGGGGAGAGGTGTGGAAGCCCGACGGCGTGTATGAAAACGTCAGTGCGTACACCTATAATGTGGTAAACAACTATCTGGGTGAGCTGCGGGATACCGGCAATCATTTGCTGGACGTGCTGAACGTGCTGCGAGAGGATGAGACCCCTGTGGTCGTGGTGCTGTTTGGTGACCACAAGCCCTGGCTGGGGGACAACAATGTGTGTTACAACGAGCTGGGCATCAATCTGGACACCGGCACAGATGAGGGCTACTTCAATTACTTTGCTACAGAGTATGTCATTTGGGCCAACGATGCGGCAAAGCAGTGCCTTGGGAAAGAGTTCCAAGGAGAAGGGCCTGTGACTTCTACCTGCTTCCTGATGAATGTTCTGTTTGAACAGCTGGGCTGGAAGGGTGACTGCTATATGCAGGCGGTCAATGAAATCCGCGAAACCATTCAGGCGGTTTCCACAGGCGGCGGCTTTGTGGAAAACGGCAGCTTTGTCCGCAGCTTGTCCGAAGAGGGCAGTGCGGAGCTGTGGGATTTGCGGCAGATTCAGTTTTATCGGAGGAATCACTTTGTCTATGGAACCCAATGAACAGGAATATGCCGAAGAGCAATATGTGAACCCCGGCCAGCAATGGGCGCAGCGTCTGGGCGTGGTCGGCGGTTTGGTTGTGCTGCTGTTCAGCTTTGTGTTCGTGCTGACGATGCTGACTGCAGGTCCCGAAAAGCTGGACTACGAGCCTGCCCATGATACCGTATACTATGAGCAGCATCTTACGGTGCTGCAGACGGAGCTGGACGAGCACGTGTTCCCTTATGTGGAGGGAGTGCAGTTCTGCGAGGAAGCGGACGGCAAGCTGGTGATTGGGATTCGGGAGAAATATTACCTCGATACCCGCGCAGTGATTATCGATTTGTTCGATCAGACACTGTTTGTGTTTGAAATCGAGTAAAACGGCCTTCTCTGCAAGGGAAAGCTGTGCAACAGTCGCGTACGGACAGCCCTTACGTCTGTCTGCGGGCGACGATTCTAAACGGAAAAACAAAATAGAAATACAGATAGAAAAATAAAAGAAAGGTGAGTTTAACCATGAAAGACGGTTTTGTAAAAGTAGCGGCTGCTTCTCCCGTAATCAAGGTTGCAGACCCCGCTTACAACGCACAGCGTGTCATTGAAAGCATCAAGGCAGCGCAGGAACAGGGCGTTAAGGTTCTGGTATTCCCCGAACTGACTCTGACCGGCGTGACCTGCTATGATCTGATCGGCTACCGCAACCTGCTCAACGGCGCAGAACGCGCTCTGTGCACTGTCGTTGAAGCAACCGAAGGCATTGACATGCTGGTATTCGTAGGCCTGCCCTATGCACTGGGCGGTCAGCTGTACAGCGTCGGCGCAGCCATCCACAACGGCGATCTGATCGCTATGGTTCCCCGTACCGATGTGACCAATAGCCCCTTCTCTTACCCCGATGAAGATGTGACCGAAGTGGTTGTCGGCGGCAAGTACGTCACCGCACTGACCAACGACGTGGTATTCCCCAGCAATGTAAACAAGGATCTGACTGTTGCTGTTGAAATCGGCGGCGATATGGACAGCCTGCTGGATCTGGGCGGCAACC
>JAFQPT010000315.1 GCA_017411665.1 Oscillospiraceae bacterium
GCCAAGCAGCTGGAGAGCGGCACGCCCGCGCAGAAGGAAGAGGCCAAGCGCAAGCTGTCCGAGGCCAATCTGCGCCTTGTGGTGTCCATCGCCAAGCGCTACGTCGGCCGCGGCATGCTGTTCCTGGACCTGATCCAGGAAGGCAATCTGGGTCTGATCAAGGCAGTTGAAAAGTTTGACTACACCAAGGGCTACAAGTTCTCTACCTACGCTACCTGGTGGATTCGTCAGGCGATCACCCGTGCCATTGCTGACCAGGCTCGTACCATCCGTATCCCCGTACACATGGTAGAAACCATCAACAAGGTCATCCGTATCTCCCGTCAGCTGCTGCAGGAGCTGGGTCACGAACCCTCCCCCGAAGAAATCGCAAAGGAAATGCAGATGCCCGTAGAAAAGGTGCGCGACATTCTGAAGATTGCACAGGAACCTGTGTCTCTGGAAACTCCCATCGGCGAAGAAGAAGACTCCCACCTTGGCGACTTCATCCCCGACGAAGATGCATCCGAACCTGCTGAAGCAGCCAGCTTCTCCCTGCTGCGTGAACAGTTGATGGACGTTCTGGACACTCTGACCCCCAGAGAAAAGAAGGTTCTGGAGCTGCGTTTCGGTCTGGCAGACGGCCGCACCCGCACTCTGGAAGAAGTAGGCAAGGAATTCAAGGTTACCCGTGAACGCATCCGTCAGATTGAAGCAAAGGCTCTGCGCAAGCTGCGTCACCCCTCCCGCTCCAAGAAGCTGAAGGACTTTTTGTCTTAATCCTCGCGAACTCCGTATCGCTTTTTCCTCGCAAGCGAGAAAAGAGCGCTCACTTCGTTGCTCGGATTTGTTTCGACAAATAAAATGCTTTTATTGAAAAAAGGGAATCTGTGAAACAGATTCCCTTTTTCTATTGATTGGCATTTCACTTGTCGATAGAATATGTATGCGTTCATTCCGTTATTTCGTTACCTTCACATTCGAAGATTCTTTTATTCCCAAATCCTACGGATTTGAATGATTGATTGGAATCTTCTCTGTGAGGAGCATTGCTTCGCAATGCTGGATTGCATAACAAAAAGCACCGTATCGTATGTGATACGGTGCTTTTTTTGTTATTTCATGTTGTTATATATTTCCGCCCCCTTGCCTCCCTTGCCTAAAGGGAGGGGGACCGCGTTAGCGGTGGAGGGATTCTTTCACTATCATGTCTATGTATTCGCACACACCGCGAAAATTCCTCATTACCTCATTATTGGGAATTCGAATCACTGTAAGATTTCTGCTTTCTATTTGTTCTGTGCGAATTTGATCCTTCAGCAGCCCTTCCTTTTCATAGTGCTGTGATCCATCCAACTCGACAATCAACCGTGCATCGTGGCAATAGAAATCAACAATATAGTCATCTATCACCTTTTGACGCAAAAAACGGACGGGATATCCTCTCAAAAAATCGTACCAAAGATGCTTTTCTTCTTTGGTCATTTCTTTTCTAAGAACCTTTGCGTTTTTGGTGAGTGCGGTATTGTGTTTTCGATTCATTGTATCCCTCCGTCACGGCTTCGCCGTGCCACCTCCCTTTAGGCAAGGGAGGCTTTAGTCTTACCCATTTACAGGCACATAGCCCGCATCTTCTATGATGCGACTACCGCGCTTCGACAGCACTGCTTCCACCCACTTGCTTGCGGGGCTGTCCGCAGGCTCATCGGCACGCAGTACGATAAACCCGTTGGTAAAAATCGGATATTCACCGCTCTTGATGGTATCAACAGAGGGCATTACCCCGTCCACCGCCAGCATCTTGACGGTATCGCGCTTGTACATGGTGTTTACATAATAGAAATAGGAGTACCCAATGGCGGTATCTGCGTTGTCATAGTCCGCAATGGCATCCACCAGCTCACCCATTTCCATCCGCAGCTGCTTGGTAGGCGGTTCCATAATCGTCTTGTCCTTCATCACCAGCTTCAGCATGGCTGTCTGACTGCCCGACCCTGTGGGACGCTGATAGGGAATAATCGGTGCATTCGCGCCGCCCACCTGCGACCAGTCAGTGATATCCCCTGTGTAAATATCTTGAATCTGTTCAAGGGTCAGTCCGTCTACGGGGTTTTCGGAGTTGACGATAAATACGAAGGCAGAAGCCGTAGCGGGAATAATCTTCAGCTCTACCCCCTGCTGTGCGGCATAGGCTCTGTCCTCATCGGAAATCTCCGCTGCAAAAATCACGTCCACCTTGCCGTCAATGAGGTTGCGGTACACTTCAGCGGAGCGTCCTGTAGTATATTCATAGGTCAGTGTGCTCTCGTCCACCACCAGAAAATCCGCAGCGATGGCATCCACCAGCGGATGAATTGCCAGAGAGGCATCTACGCGGGGATACGTCTCCGCAGTGAACATAGGTTCCTTGACGGGGTCCTTTATTTCCCCTGTGGCAGACCAATACCAAAACAGACACCCTGCCATAACCGCCACCATAAAGACGGCTGCAATCAGAATATAGCTCTTTTTCATAATGCACCTCACTCAAAAATCTTCAGCGCAATCCGCGGGAAGTCCCGCAGAGGCATGGACAGATACTGCTGTGTCCCCCATTCGGGCAGATACACATTCAGTCCCACACCGCTGACCTCATACCATGCCGCCTGTACCGCCAGCTCCGCAGCCTCCATGGTGTAGCCGTAATAGCTGACCAAATCATACTTTGCATTGGCACGCACCGCAGCACCATAGTCATATCCGTCCACAAAAATATCGTCCACCGTCAGTCGGCTGCCCGTTTCGTAGTTGTACAGTTCATAAGACCTGCGGTGCGTTTCCTGTACCTCGCCGCCGTCAATGTACTCATCCAATCCGCAATAGAACATGGTATATGTGCCTGTACGGTACAGCTCCATCAAGGCTGCGCGGTATTTGCTTTCAAACAGCTCTATGGGCATTTCGTACAGGCTGTAGTTTTCGCAGACCTCCGCAGCGCAGGAGGTATAAAGCTCGCTGACTCCCGAAAAATCCGCAAAATCTGTGTAAATATGGCCATTGGGGTTGGCAAGGAGAATATACGCTTTTTCGGGATGCGCCAGTGCTTCCTCTCGGATTGCAATCGCTTCCTCCAGCAATCCCTCGTACAAATCATCGTAGAACACAAGGAACTGCTCCGCAGCTTCCGCAGGAATCTTCTCCTCCAGATACGCCTCGCTCAATGCAATATCGTACCAGAAATTATCCGCAGCAAAGCCGAATTCCCGCCGCGCAAAGCCGCGGGGCATCTCAGCACAGGTAAACACATTCTCATATCCGACCCCGTCTGCCACAAACAAGCTGTCCCCGGTGAGATATTTGTTGTAAATGACAATGTCTTCGGCATACTCGGTCATGGAGATTTCCGCCATATAGTCATTGTAGTAGAGGTAAATTCCCGCAGGGGTGAAGAGAAACTGTCTGTTTTCCCCATTCAAATAGGCTTTCACTGTCTTATACAGCTGTTGTTCGTCGGGGTAATTCACATCCTCCCAATATGTGTTGGAGAGGTTTCCGCGGGTCAGCGCATCGTAAAACGCACCATGCACGATGCCCTGCAGATCGGCATCCGCGGCAAACAAATCCTCCAGCCGCAGCTGACTGCCGTCGTTGAGATTGAAGTTCAAATAGACCTGCTCATGAGCGGAATACAAGCCCACGCTCAAGGTGTTGGCAAAGCTGCCGCTGACGTTGTAGCTGAGGTAACGGATGTCTCCGCCGAAGGCAATGTCCTGCTCGATGAGCCGTTTTGCCTCACTGCGAATCAAGTCGTTGATTCCGTTTTGCACCTCGGTATTCTTCAGCCCTTCGAATTGAGGGTAGCTGATAAACATATCATCGGTGTCCTCTCGGATTTCCGTCATGACAAGGTCGTTTTCGTCGTAGAAGCCATTCAAATCGATGCCCGCTTCGGAGATGTACACTTCCTCGTCGGGCAAGCGGAGGGTATATTGAATGCAGCCGTAGGTAATGCCTACCGCCAGCACCGTAAACGTAAGTAAAAACGCAATCAGTTTTTTCAAAAGGTGTTCCCTCCTTGTTTGGGTTAAAACCATTATATCGCAGATTCATATAAATGTTAAGCACTGAAACAGAACCATCATGACCACATTGTCTCTGTCATACCGAGCGAAGTGCCGCAGGCACGAAGTCGAGTGTATCCCGAATCCGTTTGCTGCTTCAAGGAGATTCACTCCACTCGCTCACATTGTTCGCTCGGTCGGAATGACAGTGCCCCTACATAGCAAAAACCACCTCGTCTGTATAGACGAGGTGGTTTTTTGTTTGTTCCAAAATCGCTTCGCAGAATTTTGCATCGAAGATGCAAAAGAAAATCCAATCTGTTTTTCGCGCCGACATGCGCGAAGCGAAAAACTCTTCTCAGCTTTTTAAGTGTACGAGCGCAGCGAGTGCGCGCACAAAAGCTGCTTGCTCATCGCGAAGCGGGAGCGTTCTCAAACAAGCTCCGTCAGGAGGTTGTTTGAAGCAAGTTTACTTGCTCTTTACGTAAGGCTTGCCGTTTGCTGCGGGAACGTGGGACTTGCCAACGAACAGAATCAGCACAACAACGGTCACTACGTAAGGAATCATGGAAATCAGCTGAGGGCTGATGGGGCTTGCAGTACCCAGAATAACCTTCAGACCGGTGCACATGCCGAACAGCAGACAGCCAATCAGTGCGCCCTGAGGCTTAAACTTACCGAAAATAACCGCTGCGATTGCAATAAAGCCCTGACCGATGATGGAGATGGGGCGGAACTGGTTGGTGATCGCCATGGTTACGCTTGCGCCGCCCAGACCTGCCAGGAAGCCGGAAATGGTTACGCACAGCATACGCATACGGATAACATTGATACCCAGAGTTTCACATGCGTGGGGATGCTCGCCGCAGGCACGCATACGCAGACCAAAGCGGGTCTTGTAGAAAACGAACCATACAACTACGACCAGAATAAACACCAGGAAAGTCGTTGCATAGTTGGAGATCACGTTGGACAGGAACATGCCCATATGGGTGGTGGTATCAAAGGATTCTGCAAACAGCAGAGGAATCTTCACGGATACATCCAGAGGAATCGTGTCGGTAGAGCCAAACAGCGCGCGACATGCCATAACAGCCACACCGGGAGCCAGCATGTTGATCGCAGTACCGGAAATGGTCTGGTCTGCGCCCAGCTTTACGGATGCGATTGCATGGAGATACGCAAAGAATGCGCCTGCCAGACCGCCACAGAAGAAGCCGACCCAGGGATTGCCAACAAAGTAAGTAACCGCACAGCCGGTAAATGCACCGGCAACCATCATGCCTTCGATACCGATGTTGATGACACCGGAAACTTCAGAGAAGCAGGAGCCCAGTGCTGCATACAGCAGAGGGGGGGTAAACAGAAGGGTCGCGTAAATGATAACGCCCAAATTATCCAGAATAAAATCCATAATTTATTTCTCCTCCTTCTTCAGTTTTCTCACATAAGCAAAGAGGCCGGAAATTGCAATGAAGAATACAACGGTACCGACAATGATATCGATAACTTCACCATGCGCGCCAACCAGCGTCAGCTTGCCTCCGCCATACTTCAGTGCACCATAGAACAGACCTGCGATAAATACACCGAAGGGATTATTCATACCGATCAGCGCAACCACGATGCCTGCAAAGCCGAAGCCTTCCTGACCTGCAAAAACAGAAACACGACCGGACATGCCCATCAGATGCAGCGCACCTGCGATGCCGGACATAGCACCGGAAATGCCCAGTGCAGTCAGAATGGACTTATTGACATTGATGCCGCCGTACTCAGCAGCATTCTTGTTGTAGCCAACTGCCTTCAGCTCGTAGCCCAGAGTGGTCTTTTCAATGATGTACCAAACCACAACGGTCAGCACAATTGCAACCAGAATGCCCCAGTTTGCAGTAGGTGCCAGGCCCAGGCTCTTAATAATGCCTTCAGGCAGCAAAGTACGTGCCGCATCGGAAATATTCTTACTTGCGCTGGAGTTGCCTTCGCTGTAAATGGCCGGCAGATAGGTAATGTAGTTGGACAGATAGAATGCAATCCAGTTGAACATGATCATGGAAAGCACTTCGTTGATACCCCACTTGGTCTTCAGCACACCGACGATGATGCCCCAGATTGCGCCTGCGATCATCGCAACGATGAAGCACAGAGGAATCAGAATAATGGAGGGCAGATTACCAAACAGAATGGAAACCACACAAGCATCGATGGTGCCCACAACAAACTGACCTTCCGCACCGATATTAAACACACCGGTCTTAAAGGAGAATGCAACGGACAACCCAACTACAATATACGGAGTGGCATATACAATGCAGTAGGAAATGTTTTTGATGCCGCTGAAAATGCTGGAGAACA
This sequence comes from Oscillospiraceae bacterium, assembly GCA_017411665.1. Next base: position 6,375 of record JAFQPT010000315.1, read on the forward strand.
GCTTGCCGTAAGCGGCGGATACGGAAACGTCCATAACGACCATGAACAATGCGCCAACGATAAAGCCAATGACGATTGCCAGCAGAGTGTGGATCAGCTTATTATCCGCGATAATATCGATTAGAGATTTTTTCTTATCCATTCTTCTTACCCCCTGCCATCATCAGGCCCAGTTCGTTTTCATCTGCCAGATGTCCGGGGACTCTGGCAACGATCTTGCCGTCGTAAATTACGTCGATCTGGTCGGACAGGGACATGATTTCGTCCAGTTCGAAGCTGACCAGCAGAACAGCCTTGCCCTTGTTGCGCTGTTCGACGATATATTTGTGTACGTATTCGATTGCACCGACGTCCAGACCACGAGTGGGGTTCACCGCAATCAGCAGATCCTTATCGTTTTCTACTTCACGCGCAATAATGACCTTCTGCTGGTTGCCGCCGGACAGAGTGCCGGCTGCGCGGTCTTCGCTCTTCTTGGGACGAATATCGTACTTTTCAATGCATTCCGTTGCAAACTTACGGATCGCTGCACGATTCAAAACGCCCTTCTTGGCGAACTTGGATTCCTTATAATTCTGGAGGATCAGATTGTCTTCCACAGTAAAGTCCAGAACCAGACCATGCTTCTGACGGTCAGCGGGAATAGAGGACACGCCATTGACAAAACCAACACGGGGAGGCTTGTTATAGATATCCACACCGTTTACGGTCACACTACCCTCGGTTGCCTTACGAAGACCGGTGATGATCTCTACCATTTCCGTCTGGCCATTGCCGTCAATACCTGCAATACCGACGATTTCGCCGCGGCGAACCTGCAGATCCAGCCCCTTCAGGATCTCGATATCACGATAGTCCACACCGTGGAGATTCTTGATATCCAGAACCACTTCACCGGGTTCCTGTTCCTGCTTGTCGACCTTGAAGGTAACTTGACGACCGACCATCATCGCTGCCAGATCGTCTTCGCTGCACTGCTCTACATCGACAGTGTCGATGTACTTGCCCATACGGATGATGGTGCAGAAGTCAGCGGATGCCTTGATTTCCTTCAGCTTATGGGTAATGATGATAATGCTCTTACCCTCAGCGGTCAGGTTGTGCATAATCGCGATCAGTTCCTGAATTTCCTGAGGTGTCAGAGAAGCGGTGGGCTCGTCCAGAATCAGGATTTCCGCACCACGGTACAAAGCCTTCAGAATTTCAACGCGCTGCTGCATACCAACGGAAATGTCCTCGATCTTTGCATCGGGGTCGATGGACAAACCGAACTTTTCAGAGATTTCCACTACGTTTTTGCGTGCGGTAGCCATATCCACCACAGTACCCTTCATGGGTTCGGTACCCAGAACGATATTTTCGGTGACGGTAAAGGGCTGAACCAGCATAAA
>JAFQPT010000316.1 GCA_017411665.1 Oscillospiraceae bacterium
CCTGCGCTTCCAGCCACTGCAGCTGCAGTCCCAGCATGTAAATGCACCAGCAGGGAGGGGTGTTGTACATAGAGTCCTTGTCAAGCTGGATTTGGTAATCCAGCAGCAGGGGTGTGATGGGCAGTGCATGCCCCATCAAATCCTTGCGCACGATGGCAACAGTCAGACCCGCAGGCGCCATATTCTTCTGAGCCCCTGCGAAAATGATGCCGTATTTGCTGACGTCCACAGGTCGGGACAGAATGTCGGACGACATATCACAGACGAGCGGCACATCTCCCACATCGGGAACATACTGCCACTGGGTACCGTAAATGGTGTTGTTGGAGCAGTAGTAGAAGTAGGAGGCATCGTCATTGCGCGCAAGCTGAGACTGGGTAGGAATGGTGGTGTGGCCGTCCGCGGTGGAGTCGTAGACGCGGCGCACTTCCCCGTACTTGGCTGCTTCCTTAGCCGCAGCACCTGCAAAGTTGCCTGTGACGGCATAGTCGGCCTTGCCTGTGCGGTGCATCAGATTCAGCGGCACCATGGCAAACTGCATGGTGGCACCGCCCTGCAGGAACAGAATTTCGTGGGTGTCGGGCACGTTCAAAGCAGACTTCAGTCGTGCCTTGGTGTCATCGAAAATCTCCTGAAATGCAGGAGAGCGATGGCTCATTTCCATCACGGACATGCCTGTGCCTTTGTAGTTCAGCAAGTCGGCCTGTGCCTGACGGAGCACTTCCTCAGGCATCACAGACGGGCCTGCGGAGAAATTATAAACCTGGTTACGTTCCATATCGTTACCTTCTTAAATAGCAGTATCCCCCCTGTCACTTCGTGACATCCCCCCTTTAGGCAAGGGGGGCAAAACCGCCGCACCAACGCCTCCCTTGCCTAAAGAGCGGAGCAATCTGTGATTGCGACGTGGAAGGGACCGCGCGAAGCGTGGTGGAGGGATTCACCTTATATAGTCAAAAAAGCCCCGATTCGGAGCTTTTTTGATTGGTTACTCAATTATACACCCTTTTTCGGGAATGTCAACGTCGCCTTCGCAAGCTCCATATCGCTTGTTTCGCTTTGCTCAACATGACAAACTGCGGCAAAATGTGAAGCATTCCACCATTCTCGTCATCCTGAGCGTTAGCGAAGGATCTCAAACATTCGGTCGGTGTTAATATTTACACCACTTCACCCTGCAGCTGCTCTCCATCCGTGCCTGTGATGCGTACACGGCAAAGCTTGCCCTTCAGAGTCTCACCTGCGGCATTGACCACGCAGTAGTTGCCTGCGTGACCGTTCCATGTGCCGTCGGTCTGCTCGGTTTCAAACAGAACATCCATTTCCTCGCCGATGCAGGCATTCAGATACTCTGCCTTCATACGGTCTGCCACCTGCTGTGCCTCGTGGGCGCGGCGGCTCTTTTCCGCCTTGACTACCTGTCCGGGCATCTTCTCCGCCTTGGTGCCGGGGCGCACGGAGTAGGGGAAAATGTGCATATCCGCAAAGCCGCACTTGGCGATGAATTCCAGCGTCGCCTGCTGATCCTCAAGGGTCTCACCGGGGAAGCCCGTAATGAGGTCGGCAGTGAACGCACAGCCGGGGAAATACTTGCGCAGGTACACCACGCAGTCGTAGAAGCGTGCGGTGTCGTACTTGCGGTTCATGTTCTTCAGTGTCTTATCGCAGCCCGACTGCAAAGACAGATGGAAGTGAGGGCAGACCTTGCCCGTGGCGGCAATGCGTCTTGCAAAGTCCTCGGTGATGACCGTGGGCTCCAGAGACCCAAGGCGCATACGCACCAGAGGCGCAGCCTCTGCAATGGCTTCGATGCAGTCTGCAAGGGTGACGTTGTCCCCCAAGTCCTTGCCGTAGGAGGCAATTTCGATGCCTGTAATAATCAGCTCACGGTAGCCCTCATCCTGCAGCTCCTTGGCCTGTCGCTGTACCTCCGCAATGGGCAGAGAGCGCACACGGCCTCTGGTATAGGGTATGATGCAGTAGGTGCAGAAGTTCACGCAGCCGTCCTCGATTTTCAGCATGGCGCGGGTGCGTCCGCTGACCGCGCCTGCAGGCAGCTGCTCGAATACCATGCGGCGGAAGGGGTCGTCCACTTCCTTTGCAGTCTGCTTTTCCAGCACCGCAGCCTCGATGGCGTCGATGAGCTTGTGCTTGTCCCCTGTGCCGAAGACTACGTCGCAGCCGATTTCCAGTGCGTCGTCGGGGCTCAGCTGACTCCAGCAGCCGCAGACAACGGTAGCGGCATCGGGGTGCTTGGCAGAGAGGTGGCGGACAGTCTGGCGGCTCTTTCTGCCGGATTCGGCAGTGACCGCACAGGTATTGATGATGATGGCATCGGCAGCCTCGCCCTGTGCGGCGGGACTGTGTCCGCGCTCGGAGAGCATGGTCTCGATGGCCTGTGTTTCATATTGATTGACCTTGCAGCCAAGAGTTGATATAATATATTTCATGAATAAACCTCCGGTTTTCGGTCTGCCTTCTCCCCGGGGAGAAGGTGCCCCGTTAGGGGCGGATGTGGGGGCCGATTCGATTCGCTCAATCCCCACATCAGTCTCGCTTACGCTCGACAGCTTCTCCCCAAGGAGAAGCCTTTTGCTCTTTCGTCGCACCGAATATGGTTATATAGTTCCGAAAGGAGAAACTTAAAATGATTTACTTAGACAATGCAGCCACAACTCAAGTTTGTCAGGCTGCGGCAGACATTGCATACAAAATGATGCTAACGGATTTCGGCAATCCCAGCTCCACCCATCTGGCAGGGCGCAACGCCAAAAAAGCACTGGATACTGCACGCAAGCAGGTATCCATGGCACTGGGCTGCCAGCCCAACGAGCTCTACTTTACCTCCTGCGGCTCCGAGTCCGACAACTGGGCCATCGTCCGCGGTGCGCAGGCGATGAGCAAAAAAGGCAGACATGTCATCAGCTCCACCGTGGAGCACGACGCAGTGCGCAAATCACTGGAAGAGCTGGAGCGTCAGGGCTTTGAGGTCACCAGACTGACCCCCGATGCACAGGGCAGCATCCCTGTGGAAGCCGTCAAAAATGCACTCCGCAGTGATACTATACTCGTTTCTTTGATGATGGTCAACAATGAAACCGGTGCTTTGACCGACATTTCCGGAATTTCCCGCATGCTCAAGGCATAGGGCAGTATGGCCCTGCTGCACACCGACGCG
>JAFQPT010000317.1 GCA_017411665.1 Oscillospiraceae bacterium
AAATGCCACCCCCCTTTAGGCAAGGGGGGCAAAACAGGAGGAATTTTATGACCAAACACAATGACAACCGTGTGGAGGTATTCGTGCCCAAGGGCTACTCCACCGAAGACCCCAACTACTTTGTGAGCATCAACGGCACTGCCTACGTGCTGCCCCGCGGCAAGCGCGTGATGGTGCCTGATTTCGTGGCGGCGGAGATTCACCGCGCCGACCGTGCCCAGCAGGCATGGGACATCCGCAGCGCCGGTCTGGCAGAGCAGGCAGTGTGATCGAAACCGTCTGCGTTTTTATAAAGGACTGTCATTCCGAGCGCAGTCGAGGAATCCCCACGATGAACAGTGCAGCAAAGTAAATGCCCGCCGAATTTCGGCGGGCAAAGGAGGAAACAATGGCAAATTATCAGAAAAAAGAAGAGAAAAAACAGAGACGTGAGGCGATGATGGCGAAGTATCCGCCTCGAAATTCTCGTGAGAATGTGAGTGCGGTGCTGACGAGAAAGGAGCAGCCTGTAAAGGCGACACCTCTAGGGGTGGCGAAACCAAATTCCGAGAAGAATTGGGAGAATGCGATTCTGCTGACGGAGGCGGGAAAAATGAACCGGAGCATTCGAGAGCTGGAAAAACAGTCTCATAAATAGAAAAGCAAACGAGTGTGTATATGAAAGAAGGTTTATCAGAACGAACTGCACGATGGAAAGCAACGAAAGAGCTTATTGAGCAATCCATGAAATAAGAAAACCACCCGTGAGGATTTCACGGGTGGGAGAATCAGTCAAAGGTAATCGCGTCTTTGAGAATTTCCTTCAGTGTGGTTTTCCGGGTAGGATGCTTCATCATAGTATGGTATTTTGCCGCCATTTTTTCTCCGTAGCCCATATCTGCCAGCAGTTGTGGATACTCGGGGTTTTGTTCCAACCTTTTCTGGGATCTTTCTTTTGCGCGTTTTTGTGCAAATTCTGACAACAGAATACGGATGGGGAAGTGTAATAATAAATAGATAAAACAACATATAAAGGCCCATTGGACGGAGAAAAGGTCGCTTATAAAATCAAAAAGATAGATTTCTATTAGAAAAAACAACCAAGGTGCGAAATAATGATTGCTTACATAGCTTGTGGAGGAAACACTCCATTCAATGTTATACGTGTCAAGAAAGTATTTTTGACATTTTTTGCAGCGTTTGATGGGACTGTCTATTTTTAAGCCCGGAATCCTTTCAAATAAGGTACTCTTTATAATTCCACCGCAGTGAGGGCAACGGTAGCTATAGCCTGTGGAATAAATTTGGTAGTCGTTTGGGTGTCGATTGGGGTGTGCATTTATCATTTCACGTACTTTAGGCGTAATTTTCCAACAACTTTTGCAAAATACATCGTTCTCTTTCATTGGAGAATTACAATATTCACACTTCATCCTGACACCACATTTCATCTAAAATGTTCTTTCTCCCAGTATATCTCCGCTGCTGAGGATTTGCAAGTGGAGCTTAACGAACGGACAACATCGTGCGGAGTATGAAACTGCTGCGCATCAAAGTAACTTTTAAAGTTTCAATTATCAATCAGGAGGTAAGTTTTTATGACAATCGATCAGGCTATCGCCATGTGCGATGCCCTCAGACCCAACCGGTATCCCCGTGCGCTGAAAATCGGGTGGCTCGGCAAGCTGGACGGACGACTGTTCCGCGAGCTGCTGATGACCCATGCGGACTGCCCCGCTGACAGCTTCGAGGGCTACGATGCATCGACTGACGGCACCACCGAGCTGCTGGTGCCCGACCCTTACGCACAGGACATTTACAACTATTTCCTGCAGGCGCAAATCGACAAGGAAAACGGGGAGACCACCCGTTACAACCAGTCCATCACCATGTACAACAGCAGCTTCCGCGCCTTTGCAAACGACTACCACCGCACCCATCTGCCCCTGTCCGTCGGCAGCCGCTTTGTGTTTTAAGGAGGGACTTTTATGGAATATCCCACTTTGACGGCCCCGTATCTCTCCAAAAAGGTCATCAGCACCTTCCGCGGCTACAACCGCAATCTCAAAATCGGGGACGGCGAGTTTTACGACATGGAAAATCTGACAGGGGATGACTTCCCCCTGCTGTCCGTCCGCAAGCCCCGCGGCACGGTCAAGCAGCTGCGTGCACCCCATGCCCTGCGGGGCAAGTCCAAACTGGCGTATATCGACGGTGCTGCCCTGTTTTACGGGGAGGAGGATTTGACGAGCTATTTCACCGACAAGGGCCTGTTTTTGTCCGAGGACGAGACCATGTGTCCCAAGCAGCTGGTGAGCATGGGTGCCTACCTCATCGTGTACCCCGATAAGCTGTATATCAACACCGAAAATTATACCGACTGCGGCAGCATCGAAGCCTGCTTTTCCACGGCTGAAGGTGCGGCGGTGACCTACACCCTGTGCACAGCCGACGGCGCCGCCTACACGCAGCCTGTCCTCAGCCCCACCGCACCCGAGACCCCCGAAAACGGTACGCTGTGGGTGGATACCTCCGCACAGCCGCACATTCTCATGCAGTACAGCGCACAGTCCGCGGTGTGGACGGAAATCCCCACCGTGTATGTCCGCATCGGCGCAGAGGGCATTGGCAGCAGCTTTGCGGTGTATGACGGGGTGACAATCAGCGGCGCGGGTGCCGAGGATGAGGCGGTCAGCCGCCGTCTGGAGTCCGTTAACGGCAGCAAGGTCATTTATGAGCGGGGCGAGGACTACATCGTGGTGGCGGCCCTGCCCGAGGTGAGCTATGTGCAGCAGTCCGGCAGCATCACCGTGGAGCGCAGGATGCCCGATCTGGACTTCATCACCGAGGCCTCCAATCGCCTGTGGGGCTGCAAGTACGGTCTGGTCAACGGCGAGACCGTCAATGAGATCTACTGCTGCGCCCTGGGGGATTTCAAAAACTGGAACCGCTTTCTGGGTATCTCCACCGACAGCTACGTGGCCTCCGTGGGCAGCGACGGCCCGTGGACGGGTGCGGTGACGCATCTGGGCTGCCCCGTGTTTTTCAAGGAGCACTGTCTCCATAAGGTGTACATCAGCGGAAGCGGTGCCCATCAAATCGTGGATACGGCCTGCCGCGGTGTGCAGGCGGGCAGCCACAACAGCACTGTGGTGGTAGGGGAGACCCTGCTGTACCACGCCCCTACGGGCATCTGCGCCTATGACGGCAGCCTGCCCGTGCCCATCGGGGACATGCTGGGGGATGTGACCTATCACAGTGCGGTGGGCGGCAGTCTGGGGGACAAGTACTATGTGTCCATGGCAGACGGAGACGGACAGTGGCATCTGTTCGTGTACGACCGACGCAGGGGCTTCCTGCATCGAGAGGACAGCACCCGTGCGCTGGCCTTTGCCCGCTGCGGCGGTGCGCTGTACTACATCGACGGCGACACCCGCTGCCTCATGTGCGTTGACGGGGCGGCAGGGGAGACCGAGGGGCCTGTGAGCTGGCGGGCCGATACGGGTATCATGGGCTACACCACCCCCGAGCAGAAGTACATCGGCCGATTCAGTCTGCGCATGAAGCTCGACGCGGACAGTCGGGCGGAGGTGCTGGTGGAATACGACAGCGACGGTGTGTGGCACAGTGCGGGATGCATAGAGGGCAGCGGTGTGGGAAGCTTCCTGCTGCCTGTGGGACTGCGCCGCTGTGACCATTTCCGCATCCGTCTGCAGGGCAGCGGCGGTATGCGGCTGTATTCCTTTGCCAAGCAGTTCGAAAAGGGCAGCGACGTATACCGCTGAAGCGAGCTCCGTATCGCTTTCCGCTCAAGCGTGAGCGGAGAGCGCTCACTTCACTGCTTCAGCTTCTTCAAATCAAAGCCTGATCGCAAAACCTGCGGTTTTGCTGTGAATGGCTGTCTATGCGGCTTTGATTTGATGGAACGGGTGCGGTGGGTGTCGGACATTGCCGCAGTAAACTCACCGAGAAGATTCCCGTCAAAGACCAAATCCGCAGGATTTGAAAATGAAAGAATCTTCGAAGGTGAAAGAGGACGAGCGACGAAGTGAGCGCTCTTGTCTCGCTTGCGAGGCAAAAGCGATACGAAGTCCGCGAGGACGAAAGGGGAGGCTGATGGGTGCAGAGGATGCCAAAAGAAATGAAAGGAAAAACGTTATGAGTATCAAAATCGAAACGCCGCCTGTTCTCACAGGTGCGGCGGAAAGTCAGCTGCGGCAGGTGTATGCCTATCTGTACCGCCTGTCGGAGCATCTGAACGTGGCTTTGCAGAGTGTGGGCGGTACGGCTGCGGCGGCAACAGCGCACACCGCACCTGCCGTTAATCACGATGCCGCCAAAACCTATCACGAGCTGCGTGCGCTGGTGGTGAACACTGCCGAGGTCATTCGCAGTGAGCTGGACGCAGTGGAATCTGCCCTCCACGCCGAGTATGAGGCCGTCAGCGGCCAATGGGGCAGCTTTCGGGAGTCTATCGACACCTCAGTCACGGAAACAGCCCGTGAGGTGGTGCGCTCATATGCCTACGACAGCGCCATCGAGACGCTCCGGCAGCAGGCGGCGGGTTTCGATGCCTACCGACTGAAAACCGAGGGCTGCATCCGTCAGGGCTTCATCGAGTACGCTGCCGACGGCACTCCCGTGCTGGGCATTGCCATCGGGCAGGGACTCAAGGGCAGCACAGTGACCATTGACGGCAGGGAATATGAGCAGTTCGACGGCGGACAGAGCTGCGCCTTTTACACCGCCGAGAAGGTCAGCTTCCGCATCAACGGACAGGAGGTGGCCTACGTGTCCAACCGCAAGCTGTACATCGGAGACATGGAAGTAACAGGAGCGGTGATGCTGAACAGCTGGCTGCTGACCACCGCCAACGGCTTTACTGTGAAATGGATCGGAGGTGCATCTGCATGACGGCAGGCAAAACAGGATATCTGGACGTGACGGTCATGCCCTCAAGTGTGGGCAGGGTGCGCGTGTACTGGCGGGAGGACTGCCATGAGACGGAAAATTACTCCACCCTCACCGTCACCGACGTGCAGGGGTATTTGTGGCACAGAACCGCATGGGCGTATGTATCCGCCTCTTTGACGGCAGACGGAGTCACCGTGCTGCCCGATACAGGGGGCAGATGGATGTACTCCGCGGCTTCGGATACGGTGCTGCGCAGTGTGGTCAGTGCCTCCGATGTGAATCAGCGCTTCACGCCTGTCACAAGCGGGCCCATTTACCATGAGGCGGACGGCACCAAGTCGGTGACAGTGACGCTGACCCTTCATGATATCACCGCCCCTGCGGTGAGCTTCAACGGCACCGACAATCAGACTGCGGCGCAGGTCATCGAGCTGACACCGCTGCCCAGAGCATCCTCCGTCAGCGGCGGTGACGGCACCGTCGGCAGCCCCGTGACGCTGACGGTCGGCAGAGCGAACGCTGCCTTTGTCCACACACTGACCTATGTATTCCAAGGGGTCACGGGTGTGATTGCGGAGCGAAGTGCCGACACCGCCTTCCTGTGGACACCGCCCATGGAGCTTTGCGCGGCCATTCCCGCCGCGGACAGCGGAATCTGCACCGTCACCTGCCACACCTACAGCGGCGAGACCCTCATCGGGACATCAGATGTGTCCGTGACGCTGCGTGTGCCCGAGGACGTGGGGCTGACCCTGTTTGAGGGATGGGCAAAGGCACAGCCCCATCAGACAGGTGCTGCGGAGGGCATGGCAGTGTATGTGCAGGGGTATTCCGCGGCACAGGTGGTCTTTGACGAGACGAAAATCGGAAGAGACCGCGCCTACGGAGCGGAAATCGCAGGCTTTTCCGTGGAGCAGGGCGCAGTGACCGCGGACGGCGGCCATCGCACAGCCGTATTCCAAACGGCAGGCACCGCGCAGGTGCGCTGCACAGTCACCGATACCCGCGGCAGATGCTGCACCGAGAGTCTGGCTGTGGAGGTGCTGCCCTACGCAAAGCCTACCCTCAGCGGCATTGAGGTGTTCCGCTGCGACAGTGACGGCACGCCCAACGACGGCGGGTATGCCCTGTACGTTGCGGCGGTGTGCGGCTTCAGTTCTCTGGACGGACAGAACCGCTGTACATTGGAGGCGGCTTACGGCAGCGCAGGCGGCAGTCTCGGCACTGCGGCAGCTTTGGAAAGCGGCAGCGGCACAGTGCTGTGGGCAGGGGAGCTGTCTCCCCGACAGACCTACACGCTGCAGCTGACAGCAGTGGATGCACTGGGGAATCGGGCGGTGTACACAGCGGTGATTCCCACCGACGAGGCCTTTTTCCATGGGCGGCAGGGCGGCAGGGGCGCAGCCTTCGGCAAGTACGCGGAAGCGGACGATTTGCTGGAGGTGGCATGGAATCTGTCCGTGGCGAAGGATTTGACCGTTGCGGGGGATGCGGCAGTGGGCGGCAGTCTGACCGTTGGAGGAGAGAGCCTCATGCAGGTCATTGCCGCTGCGGCTGACCCTCTGCGGTGGATGCCCGTGGGCTTTGTGTACATCTCCTCCCGCCCCACCTCCCCTGCGGAGCTGTTTGGCGGTACATGGGAGCAGCTTACCGACCGCGTGATTGTCGGTGCCGGCGGCAGCTATGCGGCTGACAGCACAGGCGGTGAAGCGGAGCATACGCTGACGATTGCGGAAATGCCGTCCCATCAACACAGGGCGGCGATTACGCATGCAGACGGTGAGTATACCAATGAAGGCATTCATGCGACGCTGGGCGCTGCAACAAACGGGTATCGTTTCAGGCAGTATACCAATGCCATCGGCGGCGGGCAGGCACACAACAATATGCCTCCGTATGTTGCGAAATATATCTGGGAAAGGGTGGAATAAATGCGGATTCTGGACGAATACAATGTGGAGATCACATCCCCCGACTATGGGCTGGGATATTGCAGGGAAGACAGGCTGTTTGTGACCCGACACCCTGCGGTGGAGGCTGTGTCGGAGGTGTTCCATTACGAATATACCGATTACCCCAACGGCGGACGAGACCGCCGCAAGGTGGTGGACAGGGAAGCGGTGGCGGCTGCGGATGCGTGGGATGAGTACGAGGACATCCTGCGATATGTGCGTTACACCGAGTCGGAGCTGGCTGCGCGGCAGGCGGCTGCGGAGGAGGCCTACCGCAATTCCCCTGAGTACCGCATCCGTGAGCTGGAAGAGGCACTGGAGCTGCTGTTGAGCGGGGTGACGGAATGAATGACGGCTTGAGAGAGAAAATCCTCGCCTATAACAGGCAGCTGGCTGCGCACAGGGAAAAGGCCGAGGATTTGCAGGTACTTGTGGACGGAATGCTCCGCCTTCCCTACGGGCAGACCAAGAAGCTGCTGACCGATGAGGTGGTGGCGGTGCTGGAAAAGTACGGATGGAGGTGAGGAGGATGGAACAGCTGCGGGAATTGGCCCTGCTGGTTACCGCGTTGGCGGCTGCGGCAGGGGTGCTGTGGAAGCTGTGCGGCAGGTTCGATGCGGTGGTGGAGGGCATCCGCTGCCAGCTGCGCTCGGACATGCTGCGCACGTATTACCGACATAAGAACGAAAAACGCATCCGTCAGTACGAGATGGAGAACTTCGAGCAGAACTTCGCGGCGTACAGGGCGCTGGGCGGCAACAGCTTCATCGGCAATGTCCATGAGGAGGTAGCCTCCTGGGAAGTGGAGAGCTGAAAGAAGGGAAAGCAAGCACCACAAATCGGAAGTTGTGAATCGCGAGCATACGTCGAAGCGAGCTTTGTATCGCTTTCCGCTCAGGCATGAGCGGAGAGCGCTCACTCCGCTGCTTCGACTTTTTCAAATCAAAGCCTTATGGCAAAACCTGCGGTT
>JAFQPT010000318.1 GCA_017411665.1 Oscillospiraceae bacterium
CTACTCCTTCGCCCTCCCCCGATGCAGATACCGACACTGATGCAGTCGCAGAAACCGACGCGGACGCTGATGCACAGACCGATGCAAATGCTGCCGATGAATCTGCCGACACCGCCGACGAGTCCGTCGACGAACAGGATACGCAGGACGACACCTAAACATCCTGCAGCGACAACAAGAAATAAATATCCCGTGTACATCAAGTACACGGGATATTTTTATTTTCCGCATTTTTCTCGCAGCTGCTGTACCTGTCCGTAATCGCCGCGGATATCCCCCAGCAGGATGTCGGGCTTGGGTGTGCCGTGATAGTCCGAGCCCGCGGTAATAATCAGTCCGTATTCCTCCGCCAAGCAGCACAAATATGCTCTCTGTGCATCGTCGTAGCGGGCGTAAATGCATTCCATGCCCGCGCAGCCCAAACCGATGACCAGTTCAATCAGCTCACGCAGCTCCTCTTCGGGCAGCTCATACTGGAAGGGATGGGCCAGCACAGGCACACCGCCTGCTGCCAGAATCCGACTGATGGCCCGCTCCATAGGCATATTCACCTTGGGAATATAGCACTTGGCACCCTTGCCCATGTATTCGCGGAAGGACCGGCGCACAGACTCCACGTACCCCTTTTCCATCATCAGCAGACCGATGTGGGGTCTGCCCAGCACCGTACCGGGGTGACGGGCACGCAGCTCTTCCATGGTCACTTCGATGCCCTCTTCCCGCAGACGGGCGCAGATTTTTTGATTGCGCACCTCGCGGTTGGCCAGCGCGATTTCCAGCAGGTCGCACAGACTGTCCGCATCGGGGTCGATGAAGTACCCCAGAATATGCACCTCAATGCCCTTGTAATCCGCTGACAGCTCAATCCCGGGGATGACCTCCACACCGTATACTTGTCCCGCAGCCATGCTTCGAGCAAGAGAATTGGTGTTATCGTGCTCGGTGATGGCAATGGCCTGCAGTCCTGCCTCTGCCGCCAGACGCACAACCTCTTCAGGCGGGTTGCTGCCGTCGGAGGCATTGGTATGTACATGTAAATCGACACCGTTACTCAATTCAATCACCTTGTTTATTATTTGTTCTCTTCCTCCATTATACTCCATTTGTCAAAAAAAGAAACAGTGACAAATACATAGGAAAAGAATATAATGAGAATAATCAACAACACAACGTTCCCCCGCTTTATGACGGACCGCCAAGGATGTCGGTCCCTACGATTGATGCGGAACAAATTTGTAGGGACCGGCCTCCCGGACGGTTCGCAAAATCACTTGATTGCAAGAGTATTTTAAAGAAAACGAGAGATACTATATGGAACTCAGACTCATTGGACATGATTATAAATACGCAGCGGAGCAGTCTCTGCTGACGCTGTTTCCCGGCTGCAAGCCCGAATACCCCGAAAAAAAGGGCAACGGTGACCATATCACCGTCCGCTGCAGCCGCGGAGCAATGTGGACCTCCATGACCACCGTCATCTGCAAGGACGGCAAGCGTGGCGGCGGCATGGCAAGAGTGAAAACCGAGCTGCTGACCGACGAGCCCTTCGTCACCGACCGTCACCTGCAGCGACTGATTCGCCAGAGCTTTTTCAAGGCAGCACTGGACTGGGGTGTGGCACCTCCCGAATGGGGCGCGCTGACGGGGGTACGTCCCACCAAGCTGATGACCAACATCATGCGGGAGGGCGTGGGCGACAAAACCGCTGCCAAGCGATTCCGCGAGAAGTACTTCACCTCGCAGGCAAGAGCGGATTTGTGCGTACAGACCGCCCACTACTCCATGGACGCAGAGGACAGCCTGCCCGAAAAGGGTGTATGCCTGTATGTGGGCATTCCCTTCTGTCCCACCCGCTGTGCCTACTGCAGCTTCGTCAGCCACAGTGTGGAAAAGAGTATGAAGCTGGTGGCACCCTTCTTCGATGCATTGATGCAGGAAATCGACGCCACCGCAGCGCAGGTGAACGCGCTGGGACTGGTGCCTGTGAGCATTTACATGGGCGGCGGCACTCCCACGACCCTGTCCGCCGAGCAGCTGGACATTCTGCTGACCAAGCTGGAAGATGTGTTTGACCTCTCCCACGTGACGGAAAACACCGTGGAAGCAGGCCGACCCGACACCATCTCCGTGGAAAAGTTAGAGGTATTGAAGAAGCACGGGGTCAGCCGCATCAGCGTCAATCCCCAGACCATGACCGACAGCGTGCTGGATGCCATCGGCAGAAAGCACACCGCACAGGACATTCTGGATGCCTTTGCCCTGGTACGTCAGGTAGGCGGCATGGCGGTGAATATGGACCTGATTGCAGGTCTGCCCACGGACACTCCCGACAGCTTCCGCAGCACCATGGATGCGGTCATGGCACTGGCGCCCGAAAACATCACCGTGCACACCCTGTCCCTCAAGAAGGGCGCACGGCTCATGGACGAAGGCGGCGACATTCCCACACCTGCAAGTGTGAAGGAAATGGTGGACTATGCCCATGCCTGTCTGCAGGCAGGCGGCTACGAGCCCTACTACCTGTACCGCCAGAAGAATATGTCCGGCGGCTTTGAAAACACCGGCTGGTGCAAGCCGGGATTTGAAAACCTGTATAACATTTACATCATGGAAGAGCTGTGCTCCATCATCGCCATGGGCGCAGGCGGCTCTACCAAGCTGGTCCGTTCCAACGGTAAAATTGAGCGCATCTTTGCCCCCAAGTATCCCAACGAGTACATCAACAATCTGGCAAAGACCTGCTCCGACAAGAACAAAATAGGTGAGTTTTATGGCATATCTGCTGAGGAAAATTAATCAAAGAGCAACCGCAGACCCTGTAAAGTTTCTGCGGGAATGTGACGAGTTTTACGAAAATCAACTGAACGAGAGTGCAAAGCGCATCATTGAACACGGCTCGGTCAGCCCCATTGTGTTTGTGTCCGGCCCTTCGGGCTCGGGCAAGACCACCACTGCCCTGAAGCTGGAGCATCTGGTGGAAACGCACGGCGCGGAGACCCATATCGTTGCGCTGGACAATTACTTCCGCAGCGTAGACGAGGAAACCTATCCCAGAACCGCAAGCGGAGAGCTGGATTTCGAGTCCCCCCTGTGTCTGGATATGGCACTGTTGGAAGAGCATTTCGAAGCCATCAAGCAGGGCAGACAAATCGAAGTACCCCGCTATCTGTTCAAGGAGCAGCGTCAGCAGCGCAACAGCGGCCGATTCCTGCAGGCAAAGGAAGGCGACATCGTCATTTTCGAAGGTATTCATGCGCTCAACGACACCTTCTCCGCCATTGCCCCCGATGCCTTCAAGGTGTATATCTCCGCACGCAGCAATGTGGTGGACGATGCGGGAGACATTGTATTCAAGGGCACCTGGATGCGACTGTGCCGCCGCATTCTCCGCGACAACCAGTTCCGCAACACCTCCGCTGTGGAAACACTGAAGATGTGGGATAACATCCGTGAAGGGGAAAAGAAGTATATCTCTCCCTTTAAGGACAAAGCAGACCTGCAGTTCGACTCCTCTCTCATGTGCGAAGTATGCGTGATGAAGGGCTACATGCAGGAGCTGCTGAAGGATGTGCCCGCAGGCATCGCGCGCTATGAGGAAGTGCAGACCATTCTGCCTGCATTCGAGCGCATCGAAGCCATCGACCCCAATCTGGTCGCTCCCGAAAGTCTGCTGCGGGAATTCATGGGTGGCGGAATCTATAAATATTGAGTAACCAGAACAATCCCCCAGTCGCCTACGGCGACAGCCCCCTTTGCACAAGGGGGCCATTGGAACGGAGGAAATCTTTTGGAGCGCAAGCATAACAAGAACATTGTTCCAAACGCAAAAAATCTCAGAAAGAACATGACCAAAGAGGAACGTCATCTGTGGTATGATTTCCTGCGGGATTATCCTATCAAGTTTCTGCGTCAAAAAATACTGGGAAACTATATAGTGGATTTTTACTGCGCATCGGCAAAGCTCGTGATAGAGTTAGACGGCAGTCAGCACTATGAAGACACAAATAAAGAAAAAGATTCTGAGAGATCAGATTTTTTAAAAGGATATGACATTACTGTTATTAGAATCCCAAACAATGAAGTCAACCGAAATTTTGATAGTGTCTGCACATATATAGACACAGAAGTCAAAAAGTCTCTTGGAGCACTGCAAAAGAACTAAGGCCCCCTTGTGCAAAGGGGGCTGTCAGCAACGCTGACTGGGGGATTGTTCCCATGTCCCATAAACAGCAAAAAAGACAGAGGCGAGCCTCTGTCTTTTTTGCATTAATTTTTTATTGGAATTTTGCCTGCAGCTCTCCGAACAGCTCCAGAATCTTGAACTTATACACATAGCCGTCCTTTTGCAGGATGATGCTTTCCGTCTCGTCACTGAGTACATCCATAGCCTCCATTGCCAGCTCCGTACACAGGGGCGGATACACCACGCACCACCAGTTTTGCCCGTTTCCCTCCGCCAGAATCACCCGCAGCGAGGTATATCGCCCCGCAGGCAGCGAAAAATCCTCATATACCCGCGTGGGATAAAACTCCTCCGTCAGAGTCACCGCCACCTGTCGGTCTCCTGCCGCCGTCATAGCCGCAGCGCGGATGTCCTCCATACAGTCGTCCAGCAGCGCCTGTGCCTGCGCTTTGTTCTGTGCTTCTGCCAGCACTGGCTGTAAGTACTCCAACACCTCGTCCCGCACCGCCAGCTTCACCCTCTGTTCCTCGGGGGTGTCGTCCTTGGCCTGCACGTGCAGACGCACCAGCTCGCTCGCCACCGCCGCCTGGGCCTTCTGAGCCCAGAGTCCTGTCACCAGCCCCGCAAACAGCGCAGCAATCAGCGCAAGCTCCCAGATATGCAGCGTATGTTTTTTCTCCTTCATTACAATACCACCTTTCGTTACAAGGAGTATTGCCAAAGGATTTGGAAGATAAACAAGAAGTTGAAAAAGACACCGTACGAGGAATGCAGCAAAACCTTATTGTCATTCCGACCGAGCGAAGCGAGTGGAGTGAATCCCCCATTGGGTTCGCCTGTTATCGAGGGGGATACACTCAACTCCGCTCGGTATGCCAGCTCCCTTTTCGGTGCACCGTTGTTCTTGAACCTCCTCATTTTTTTTGCAAAAGTCCCGCAATTCACAAAAAGGGCAGCCTTTTCGGCTGCCCCTACAGTTTGTTTTATTCGGGAATTCTCCCGCAGGTCCTGCACAAAAATACCTCGGGATACCGCTTGCGCAGTGCGTAATAGCAGTCCTTGGCGGTCTTGTCATCGGGGAAAATCCCGAACACCGCACTGCCTGTGCCGCTCATGCAGGCACCCAACGCCCCGTGATTCATCAGCGCACGCTTGATTTCCATAATCCCCTTAGTGCGTCTGCCCAGTACGTCCTCAAACACATTGTACATGCGGCAGATGACCCCCTGGGGATTGCCGTCCTTCAGTGCCTGCACAATTCCGTCCGTATCGGGACGGCACTTATTTTTACGGGCATCGATCTGCTTAAACAGCTCGGGGGTGGAAATGGAGAAATAGGGCTTGCAAATGACCACAGGATGGTCCCCGAAATAGGGCAGCTCTGTCATGATTTCCCCGCGGTTGGTGGCAAGCTGGGTTCCCCCTGCCACGCAGAAGGCCACGTCCGAGCCCACATCCCGCGCCATAATCTCCAGCTGCTCTACGGTAAAGGGCCGATCCATCATGGTGTTCAGTCCCCGCAGCACCGCTGCCGCGTCGGTGGACCCGCCGCCCAGACCCGCACACACGGGATTGCGCTTGTGCAGCTTTATATGAACACCCTTCCCCTGCATGTCATAATCCTTGGCAAAGCGCATGGCGGCCTTCACTGCCACATTGCGCCGGTCGCCGGGAATGAAGCCGCGGTTGGACTCAGCGGAAAAGCTTCCGTCATCGGTCAGCGTAATCAGCACGTCGTCATGCAGGGTCACTGACTGCATCACCATGCACATTTCATGATAGCCATCGTCGCGGACACCCATAACGTCAATGGAAAGATTCAGTTTTGCGTATGCGTTTTCTTTGATTTCTCTCAACATAGCATCTGCGCTCCTTTGTCACTTCCTACGTTTAGTATAGCCCCAAAGTGACGGTTTGGAAAGTGCTTTTTCGCGCTTTCAGCTCTTTTTCCGAATGTAAACTTTTTGCGACATTGATTGACAAGCGGCGTGATGGGGGTATAATAAACCCATCAACCTTGGAAGAAAGGACCAGATATGGAATATTTGCACTATCTTTCCGGCCCTCTGATCGGTGCCGTCATCGGCTATTGCACCAACTATATTGCAGTCAAAATGCTGTTTCATCCCTATAAAGAAGAAAAACTCTTTGGCATGACCCTCCCCTTCACCCCCGGTGTCATTCCCAAAAACAAGCCCCGTCTGGCCCGCGCCATCGCTCATGCGGTAGCCACCGTGCTGCTGACCAAGAAGGATCTGGCAGGGCTTATCACCGATTCCGCTGTGGAAACCACAGGCACTGCCATTGTGACAAAAAGCGGTCTGTTCGGCGACAAATCCCCCAACGAGCTGGTACAGCGATTCGGCAAGGAGGATTTGGACACGACCCGTATTGAGGCCTTTCTCACCGAAAAGGTATACGACGGCATCAAGACCATGGACATCGGCAGCATCGTAGCCGACAAGGCTATGGAGGTCGTCCGCAGCAATCCCATGCTGGGCTTCCTGCCCGTAAACAGCATCATCGGCACCATCAAAAACAAAATCGCCGATTATGTGGACAGTGACGAGTGCTACGTACAAATTGCAAATGTGGTCTCCGAAAAGGTGGACGAGCTCAAGTCCGCACCCACAGGAGAAACACTGGGTTCTCTGGGGCTCACCGCAGCCACCGCGGAAGCACTGGTCATTGCTTCCATCCATAAGCTGCTAGACAAGTATTTGGAGCCCATGCTGGACATGCTGCCCATTGAGCAGATTATCGAGGATAAAATCAATGACATGGACATCGCCATGTTTGAAGAGCTGGTTATGTCCGTCATGAAAAACGAGCTGAATGCTATTGTCAATCTCGGCTTCTTCATCGGTCTGATCATCGGTGTGGTCAATATTTTCATTTAAATTCGAATACCGAATTCCGCAAAGCTGCCTCCCCTTTTAAAAGGGGAGGTTTTTTCGGCGTTTTCTCAAAAAATATCTGTGATTTTGTTTGCTTTTGCCGTAATAAATGGTATAATATTCTATTAAAATGGGGTGAAATGTATTTCCCCTTCGGAAGGTGAAGGAAGCATGTATGTAAACACCACTTTAGGCTATATCGAGCGGGATGACGCATATCTGATGCTCCATCGCGTGAAGAAGAAAAACGACCTGAATCACGACAAGTGGGTAGGCATCGGCGGCAAATTCGAGGACGGCGAAAGCCCCGAAGAATGTATGCGCCGTGAGGCGCTGGAGGAAACGGGGCTGACCCTCCACGACCTACAGCTGAAAGGTATCGTTACATTCGTATCGAACGAGTGGGATAATGAATACATGTTCCTGTACACCTGCACCCGATTCAGCGGTGAGCTGACGGAGTGCAAGGAAGGAAATCTCGAGTGGGTGGCCAAGGACAAGGTCTGCGACCTGCCCATCTGGGAGGGCGACAAGATTTTCTTCCGTCTGCTGAACGAAAACGCCCCTTTCTTCTCTCTCAAGCTCAGCTACGAAGGCGATAAGCTGGTGTACGCAGCGCTCAACGGCGAAGAGCTGCCGATTTAAAATTTTCACTTGTAGGGACCGGCCTCCCGGACGGTCCGCTCCCAAACATTGAAAACGGACCGCCAAGGATGTCGGTCCCTACACATGAAATTGGAATAAGGAACTTAACATATGGACGAAATGAAAGTTAAAATCGAACGTGCCGCGCTGGCAGGTCTGGCAGCAGGCAGCATGCTCCCCGCAGACCGCTCCACCGACATCTCCATGGATGAGCTGGAAGCACTGGTGGAAACCGCAGGCGGCATTGCCGTGGGCCGACTCCTGCAGAATCGCCCCACGCCCGCCCCCCGCTCCTTCATCGGCGAGGGCAAGGTACAGGAGCTGAAGGAGTTCATCGAAGCCAACGACTGCAACATGGCGGTCTTCGACAACGAGCTGTCTCCCTCTCAGATGCGCGCACTGCAGGAAGACCTTGGTGTCAAGGTTTTGGACCGCAGCGGTCTGATTCTGGATATTTTCGCCCAGCGCGCCCAGACCCGTGAAGGTCAGCTGCAGGTGGAGCTGGCGCAGTACCACTATCTGATGCCCCGACTGACGGGTATGTGGACCCACCTTGTCCGCCAGACCGCAAGCGGCGGCGGCAGCCCCATCGGTACCAGAGGTCCCGGTGAAACCCAGCTGGAAACCGACCGCCGACACATCCGCAAGAAGATTCAGAAGCTGGAAGAGGAGCTGGAAGCGGTACGCAAGGTCCGCGCCACACAGCGCAGACAGCGCGAAAAGAACGCAGTCCCCGTTGTGGCTCTGGTGGGCTACACCAACGCAGGCAAGTCCTCTATCCTCAACGCGCTGACCGACGCAGGCATCCCCGCCAACAACCGTCTGTTTGACACACTGGATACCACCACCCGCCATCTGAAGCTGGAAGGTGCGGAGGAAATTCTACTGTCCGACACCGTAGGCTTCATCCGCAAGCTGCCCCACCATCTGGTGGAAGCCTTTAAGGCAACGCTGGAAGAGCTGAAGTATGCAGATATCCTGCTGCATGTCATCGACATCTCCAACCCCGACTGGGAAAGCCAGGCAAAAATCGTAGACGATTTGATTGAAGAGCTGGAGGCACAAAACACCCCCTGCATCCGCGTTTACAATAAGTGCGATGTCTATCTGGGTGTACTGCCCCACGGTGAAAACGTGGTTTGCGTGTCCGCACGCACAGGCGAAGGTCTGGATAAGCTGAAGAACAACATCTCTTCCATCCTCAATGCCGATAAATACCACGCGATTTTCCGCATCCCCTACCACCGCGGCGATTTGGTGAGCCTGCTGCAGAGCGAAGCAGCAGTGCTGCAGCTGGAATACGCAGAAGACGGCACCGTCATCGAAGCCATCGTGAAGCCCGAAATGTGGGGCCGCGTCAAAGAATTTTCCAACATCCCCGAACGCAAAAAGGAGGCCTGGGAATGACCGAATACTACATCCCCGCAGGCCCCGGCGAAGCGGAATTTGTGGAAAAGCGCTCCAGCTTTCTCGGTCATGTTCGTATGGTGGAAACGGAGGAAGAGGCCAAGGCATTCGTGCAGGCAGTAAAGAAGGAGCATTACGATGCCCGTCACAACTGCTGGTGCTATGCCATCAAAGACGGCCCCACCCGCTA
>JAFQPT010000319.1 GCA_017411665.1 Oscillospiraceae bacterium
TCGCCTCCGTGGTAAAAGAAGGCAGCGGCTTTTCCCTGACGAAAATCCTCAAAATGCTGTCCAAGTCTGTTCCGTTTGTCTGCTACGTCATCATTCTGACCATCACCTTGCTGAACATTCCCATTCCTTCCTTTGTAGGCGACTTCACAAAAATGGTCGGCAGCGGAAATGGCTTTCTGGCTATGTTCATGATTGGTGTAGGATTTGAACTGAAAGCAGATAAAACGCAAATACTCATGATTATCAAGCTGCTTGTCACACGGTATACAATTTCTGTTGCTCTGGCATTTGCATGTTATTTTCTACTCCCCTTCGAGTTGGCAGTCCGACAGGCTCTGGTCATCCTTGTACTCAGCCCCATCCCCTCCATTGCCCCTGCATTTACGGGTGAGCTGGGCGGAGATATTGGTCTTTCCAGTGCAATCAACTCTTTCGCAATTGTGATCAGCATCATTCTGATTATTTCCTCTCTCACCATCATGCTGTAAAGGATCGATACTATGCATTACGCGGACTATAAAACCATACTTTCTCCTCAAAACGGAATGAATCTCTATCGCGGATGCACCCATGGCTGTATTTACTGCGACAGCCGCAGCGAATGTTACGGAATGAATCATGTATTTGAGGACATCGAAGTCAAGCGCAATGCCGTACAGATTTTAGAGCAGCAGCTGAAACGAAAACGTCAGCCCTGTATGATTGGCACCGGCGCTATGACCGACCCTTATCTCCATCTGGAAACAGAATTGCAGCTGACCCGCCAATGCATCGAGCTGATTGACCGTTATGGATTTGGGCTGGCAATTCAAACCAAATCCGCAAGAATCCTGCGGGACATAGACTTACTAAAAGCCATCAACAGCAATACCAAATGTGTTGTCCAAATCACATTGACCACTGCCGATGACAATTTATGCCGCATCATCGAACCGAATGTTTCTACAACCACCGAACGAGTCGAAGTGTTATATCGAATGAGGGATGAGGGTATCCCGACTGTTGTATGGTTGTCTCCGATTTTACCATTCATCAACGACACCAATGAGAATCTGTTGAAAATTCTGGAAGTCTGTATCGAAGCAAAAGTCAAGGGAATTCTCTGCTTTGGGTTTGGTGTCACACTGCGGGATAGAAACCGAGACTACTTTTACAAGCAGTTGGACAAGCATTTCCCCGGTATGAAAGAACGATATATCCGCAGCTTCGGAGACTCCTATGTCTGCAACAGCCCCAACCATGATCGGCTCATGTCTTTGTTCCATCGGGTCTGTGAGGAACACCGTATCATGCATCATCCCGATGAAATCTTCTCATATTTGAGAGCCTTTGAGAGCAAACAGGAACAGCTGTCTCTCTTCTGAAAAAAGCACCCCAAGAGGTGCTTTTTTCATCTGATTTTCTTCACGGCCAAGCAAAAACAAACATTCTTTGGAGGAATGATTGTCTTTTTGTTCACCATATTATACATCACTAAATATTGAGTCCTCATCTCTTCCGAAGAAACATGCTCATAAATATGAAATCCACATTCAGACAATAGACCTTCCAGTTCTCGATAGGAATATCCGTCCCCAAACGCTTCACCACTTTCCTCCCGATAGTCAAACACAACGGAGCTGCCCTTTGCTATCAGCGAATTGATTTCCATAAGCAACGACACATACTCATTTTTGGACAACTTACAGGTCAATCCCATTAAATCTACAAATGTTGTACCACCGTTTTCATACGCACTGCATTCCTTCAGCCTTTCACTCCATCGACATTCGTTGGCAGCCCATTCTATATAGTACGTTCCTTGAGGCACCTCTATGCCGCGGTCTTCCAACATCTGCAGTTTATCCATAATGTCTTGGTAGGAACTCAATTCAAAAATACGCAAAGAATTTGCCCACTGGGGCTTCCGATACGCCAGCATATGCTTGGCTGCATCAAATATCAAGCATTGATTCGTCCCGAGCATTACCGCAGTCTCCAATGCTCTTTCCGAAAATAATCGCTGACAGAATAATAGATTTTTCATTTTATCA
>JAFQPT010000320.1 GCA_017411665.1 Oscillospiraceae bacterium
CTTCGTTCAGAATGACAGACCCGTGTAAGGAGCATAAAAAAGCCGACTCAAATGAGAGTCGGCTTTTTTATCGTTCGCTGGGGAAATAAAATTCGTCCGCGAAAATCATGTCGTCAATGTCTGTGTTCATACTATTTTACCTCCTGATGTCGCATACAAATCAGTATATGCGGCAGGGAAGGAAGGTATGCTTATTTTTTGTGCAGGGTCACAGATACGATCTCGGGATTGTTGAGAAACCGCGGAAGCAAGGGCGCATCTCCCAGACCGCGGGAAACCACCATGGTATATCGTCCGCTTTGGAACAGTCCCGCATCATATCGGGGGAAGAGGCTGCGCTCCGTGCCGATGAGACCGCCTATGAACGGCAGACGAATCACACCGCCGTGTCCGTGGCCTGTGAGAATGAGGTCGCAGGGCAGTGCGGGATACTTGGTGATAAAGTCATTGCGATGTGCCTGCAGGATGACAAATTGGTCGGGGTGCTCTGCGCTGAGTTGCTGCAGCAGGGCATCGGGGCGAATCATGTCCGCTCTGCTGTTGGGGTCTTCCACACCCACCAGCAGAATGGTCTCACCTGCTCGGGTCAGGGGAATCGCTTCGTTGCTGAGGTAGGTGCCGCCGCAGTCGGTGACGGTTTGTTTTAAATCCTTGATGGCACCGCTTGCCCAGTCGTGGTTTCCGCTTGTGAAGGTCACAGGGGCGATATCCGACAGCTGCCGAATCAGCGCTGCGGTCACATCCAGCTGGTCGGGAGATTCGATGTAGTCACCCGTCAGTGCGATGAGGTCGGGCTGAAGCGCTGCCACGCGGGAGACCAGTCGGCTGTTGTCGGTGCCATACTGTGCGCCGTGAAGGTCGGAAAGCTGCACAACAGTGAAGCCGTCAAATGCTTCGGGCAGGTTGGAGAACCGAATATCGTAGTCTGTGGTCACGAGCCGATGGCTGCTGTCCCACAGAAGCAGAAGGCAAATGGCAAGAAAAACAAGGAGCAGTCGGATGAGGGGATGCTTCTTCGTATCATCACGTCCTTTCGGGTTGGTATCATACCATATTTTCCCCACGGATGCGAGAAAAATAATGAATTTACACATTCCTAACAAAATCCGCAGCTGTTTCCGTTAAAATAGTGCTGTTTTTCATAAGAAAACAGCCGTTGAATCTCTGTTTGCACTTGAAACACACTTTCAGATGGAGTATAATATCACGGCATGATTGCAAAATGATCTGAAGAAAAGGATGAAACACATGAGCGCATCAAGCGAAAAGAAAAGAAGACAGGCGGAACGCTTGCAGGGTCCTACCAAGAAGGCAGAGCTGCAGCGTGAAGCGGAAGAAAAAGCAAGAAAGAGCAGCATGAAGCTGCGTCTGATCACCGGTGCGATTGCACTGTTTGTTGTTTTTTGTCTGGTAGTCAATTCCTCTCTGCCCTTCCATCTGACTGCTGTGAAGGTTGGAGACGAAGCATATTCCGCTGCAGAAATGAATTACTTCTATGCCAATGCATATTATGAATACTCCGAATATATGAATATGTTCGGTGTGGACTTCAATGCTCCTCTGCAGAGTCAGGAATGTCTGCTGATGGAAGACGGTACCTGGCATGACTTCCTGAGCGAATCCGCAGTGGAATCCGCACACGGCATGTTCTCCCTGCATCAGGAAGCAATGTCCGAAGGCTTCCAGCTGAGTGCAGAAGGTCAGAAGGCTGTGGACGAAGCAATGGCTTCTCTGCCCGAATACGCAGAAGCAAACGGCTTTGACAGCGTGGACAAGTACCTGCTGGCCCTCTACGGCACCGGCATGACCCAGGAAATTCTGCGTGACATGATCACCAAGGGCAACCTGGTCAACGAATACGTCAACTCCGTTGCAGCAGAATTCACCTATGAAGCATCCGAACTGGAAGCTTACTACGATGAACATGCAGATGAATTCAATCTGTATGACCTGTCCTACTACTTCATTGCTGCTGAAACCGAAGAAGTCACCGATGCAGACGGCAACACCTCCACTCAGATTGTGGAAGGCGCTGAAGAAGTGGCTCTGGCTGACGCAGTTTCCATTGCAACAGAGATCACCGACCGCGCAAGCTTTGACGCTGCGGTTGCTGCCTACAAGGAAGGCGCAGTGGTTTCCGATGCAGCAGGCTCTCTCAAGAGCAATCTGAACATCGCATATGCTGACTGGGTTGCAGATGCAGCACGTCAGGCAGGGGATGTGGAAACCTTCATGTCCGCAAATGGCGCTTATATTGTCATGTTCAACGGTATGGACGATAACAAGTACCCCACCACCGCAATGCGCCACATTCTGGTTAAGACTGTGGACGCAGATGGCGACGGCGTTTACTCCGATGACGAAAAGGCAAAGGCAAAGGCTGCTGTGGAAGCAATCGAAGCGGAATGGCTGGCAGGCGAAAAGACTGAAGAAAGCTTTGCTGCTCTGGCAGGTCTGCACTCCGAGGATGCAGGCTCCAACGGCAACGGCGGTCTGTATGAAGAAATCGGCAAGGGCGACATGGTCGGCGAAATTGACGCATTCCTGTTTGCGGAAGACCGTCAGATTGGCGATACCGCAATCGTTCACGGCAACAACGGCGGCTATGACGGCTACCATCTGGTATTCTTCGCAGGTGAAGGCGACAGCTACCATCTGGCTCTGGCTGAAAACGCAAAGATGAACAAAGACTACGCTGCATGGGAAGAAGGCGTACTGGCGAAGTACACCGTTTCCGAAGCATTCGGTCTGAGATTCATGGGCAAGTAATCCCATAAACTTCAATGAGCACCTTCCTGTAAGGTGCTCATTTTCAAACAATCGCGGAAAGGAGTCTGTATGGCAGACAATACTTTGAGAACGGAAATGCTCATCGGCAGCGAAGCAATCACAAAGCTGCAGAGCAGCCATGTGGC
>JAFQPT010000321.1 GCA_017411665.1 Oscillospiraceae bacterium
ATCTTATTTTTCAGCGCTCTGTGTATGTTTTTCAGTACTTCCATAAGCGCAGCTGCAGCTGATGAAGCGATTTATATTAATTCTGGGGAAAACCCCGTTACAGACAGCGGTGAAGGCTTATACGCAATCGGGAACGGCCAAAACTCTGAAAAGTTGGAGCATAATAATTTGTATGCCATTACATCTGCAGGTGTCCAAGAAGTCGGTTCTTCTTTTGAAAATGCGGGTGTATTACCAACGGTCACCCCTACAGTATCACCGACGCCCACGGTCACTCCCGACCTCGGCCCTGACTATACAGACATGACCGTTCCTTATGACACAATCAAAGTCGGTTTGAATTACGGTGAAACAGCAATCTCAGAAGCTGTTCTGACAAATGAGGTTGGCAGCGGCTTTATGTTTGGATACTATGATTCTGCACGTCAATTTCATGAGGTTGGCAGGACACCCGCAACAAACATCACACTGATTCCTGACTGGAACTGGACGACCGCCACAGGAAATACTATCGGGTGCTATCATATATTGAGAAACGGATCGTTTTCAAGCTATGCAGATGCAAAAGCTGAAGCTGACCGAATCGGAGGATTCCCTGCATATTATTCCGGCAGTTATTTTGTTATGTATGGTAATTATTGGTATCCCGAAGATGGCGAAACCGCGAGAGCAAATTCCGGCATCAACGGTCAGGTCCGTACACAAAGCAGTCACTGCATTGTTGTGACCGAGACGGGTACAAATCGTATTTTATTTGAATATGACTGTGGCTCCGCTTCTTCTTTGGCGATTCGTCCTATTTGTGAGCAAGGGAAAGCAATCACTGTTTATAATGGTTTGAGATATTACGGTGACTTTCAGTTTGCACGTCTGACAGGCAGAGAACACATTACCGTTGTCAATTACGTTGGAATAGAAGATTACACAAAAGGTGTTATTCCTTATGAAATGTATCCAACGTGGCCCATAGAAGCTCTCAAAGCCCAGGCAATGTGCGCTCGTAATTATGCAGTCACCAATTTCAATAGATACCGCGCTCAAGGCTTTGACGTGTCCAACGATACATACAGTCAGGTTTATAAAGGGATTGGGGATGCAACAGAGGTTACAAATGCAGCTGTAGATGCAACAGCGGGAAAGTACATTCGATATGAGGGTGCCCTCTGTCAGACCTTTTTCTTCTCTTCTGACGGTGGTGCAACAGAGTCCAGCGAAAACATATGGGGAAATAAAATTCCGTATCTAATGGGTGTAGTAGACCCTTATGAAGCGGATGTGGAAACCTATGCCAAAAACTGGAAGTATACAGTTACTCCCGCAGAAGCACAGGCTATGGTAAACAACAGAGATGGCGCATCTCTGGGCGTAATTGCTAAAATTGACTGTGCTTACACTGCGCTGGGTAATATTAAAAGCGTCACTTTTGTTGATGTGAACGGAAAAACACGTACCGTAACAGGAAATCGATGCATCTATATTATGGGTGCAAAAAGCCAGCGATTTACTGTTACCGAATCCGACGGTAAGTTCCTTGTACAAGGGAGCGGTTGGGGTCACAATTGCGGTTTAAGTCAATATGGAGCATATTCCATGGCGAAGTATCATGGAAAAACCGCAGAAGAGATAATTAAATTTTATTATACCGGAGTATATATTCGATGAAAAAAAGTGATTTCTGGTTTGATTTACCGGAAGAGTTGATTGCGCAGACACCTCTGGAAAAGAGAGATACCTCCAGACTTCTGCATTTAGACAAAAACAGCGGGGAAGTGCAGCATATGCATTTTTCCGATATCAAACAGTTTTTGCGTAAGGGAGACTGTTTGATTTTAAACGACTCTCGTGTTTTGCCTGCTCGTCTGATTGGACATAGAGCGACCGGCGGACAGGTAGAGCTTCTGCTTTTGAGGGATCTTGGGGGAGATGAATGGGAATGTCTGGTAAAGCCCGGTCGTAAAGCCAAGCCCGGCACAGACGTATTCTTTGGAAACGGTGAACTGAAAGCAACCGTTCTTTCTACCGGTGATGGTGGTACCAGAACCGTAAAATTCTCTTACGAAGGAATTTTTCTGGAAGTTTTGGAAACTCTGGGCAGAATGCCGCTTCCACCGTACATCCATGAAGAATTGCGTGACAACGAAAGATATCAGACTGTGTATTCCCGTGCAGTGGGAAGTGCAGCAGCTCCTACTGCAG
>JAFQPT010000322.1 GCA_017411665.1 Oscillospiraceae bacterium
AACATCAGTCCGAATACGATGCCGGCAACCAGATATGTAAAGCTTTTTTTTGTCATTTTAACTTCCTCCAAAGTGTTGTGTTTTGTTTTGATGATTGAAGTATAAAATAGGAATGTTATAAAAATGCTTTCTAAATATTTATGAAATATTAATCTCAAAAATCTTTGAAAAGTTTATTGACGAACCATCGGCATGTGAGTAGAATATGGAAGTTCAAAAGAGAGGAAGTGTCTTATGTATCAGGCATTGTGTCTGCTGTCGGGTGTGTTTCTGGCAATCGTTATTACCACCAACGGCAGTTTGTCGGGATATTACGGACCGTATATCAGTACGGTTATGATTCATATTGTAGGTACGGTTGTGGCATATGCTGCTATGAAGGCTGCGCGGCAGCAGTGGAAGCCTGCTGAGAAAATTCCGCTGTGGATGTTCTCCGGCGGTGCCATTGGGATTCTGACCACGGTGTTCCAGAGCGTTGCGTTTGCCCATATCGGAGTGACTGCCATTCTGGCGCTGAGTCTGTTCGGGCAGACTGTCACTGCGCTGATTATTGATAGTTTTGGCTTTTTCCATATGGAAAAACGTCCAATCAACAAGGCAACGCTGATTGGCGTTGTGATTTCCATGTGCGGGATTGCCTATCTTCTGAAAGGAGCAGGGGAATTGCAGATTTTTGCATTGCTCCTTGCTATTGCATCCGGCGTGAGCGGAGTGACCTCTCGCCTGGCCAATGCACAGCTTTCTGCCCATACCAGCCCTTTGGGCAGCTCCTTCACCAACCACTGGGTTGGTTTGATTGGTTCCGTAGTCCTGCTTCTGGTGGCGCAGCCGAACTTTATCGGGGATTTGTATGTGACCGGGGTGCCCTTCTGGGTGTATATTGGCGGTGCATGGGGCGTAGCTATGGTTATGCTGTGGAATATTGCGGGGCTGAAGGTATCTGCATTCCAATTGACTCTGCTGAGCTTTATCGGTCAGGTGTTTGCGGGCATCGCACTCGATGTGGCTGTGGGTAACGGCTTTTCTCAGCAGACCTTCATTGGCGGCAGCTTTGTGGTTGCAGGCGTGCTGATGAACATGGTAACTGACAGAAAAAGTAAACAATAAAATAAAAAGACACGGATACCGTAAGGTGGTCCGTGTCTTTTTTCGCGATGGCGACGATTAATCCTTGTATTGCCGCAAATCTGCAGGAATGGTCGAGTAATCGTATCGGCGCAGGAAGGGAATCTTTTTTAATTGGATGCCGTCGGTTTCTGTGAGATAATCATAGCCGATGGGCTGCATTTTGAGTTCGGGGTCCAGCGTGTTGTAGAGGTCACGTCTTAAAATGCGATGGTCTGCGCGAATCATTTTACAATGATAGAGGTTATAATCCAGCTTCACTACTTGATTGTCCAATTCGCGATACCGCCAGGGAATATGGTGGTTACTTTCGTAATCGTATGTCATTTGGTCCGCGAGAGGGAACAGGATGTCCTTTTGCTTGCTGTCCCAAATGCCGTCATTACGGTATTGACGGTAATTTCCCCACAATTCTCGAAAATGAACGACGTAGCACTTTTTTTCACCGGCGGTG
>JAFQPT010000323.1 GCA_017411665.1 Oscillospiraceae bacterium
CGCCGCATCGATGCGGCGCCCTCTGCTCGTCTTTTAGGTCTCCAAAATTCGCGCCACCTGTTTTCGGACAATAGCGCTGAGCGCATCCAGCCGCTCCTGTTCCGCATGTATGTGCGGGTGCTGGTGGAAAGAAAAATCCTTCAACCCCATCAAATCATAGCGGATGGCGTCGGTCAGAAGCCGCTTTGCCGTCAACACGAAATCGCGCCCCAGTTTCGGCCGGCAGCGCTCCATGTACCAGTCCGGCTTTGCAAGCTGGTCGGAATCCAAATCCGGGAACAGGCTGCGGTTATTATCAAAGACAGGCGCCATGCCCTTTATCTCCATGGTCCGGTTGTCAAACAGTACGCCGAAGTTGCCGTAGTGCCGGTCGGGGTTAAAGATGATGGCGTCCAGAACACACATGCGCCGGAAAGCTTCCCCGCTGCCGATAGACTCAAAGTAGTTCAGCAGTTCCGGAATCATACGCTCCTCGCCCTTGAAGATGGCGCTGGCCTTAGCCAGTCCGTTCTTCTCACTGGTGAACAGCTGGCACTTGCTGATGAGCTTATCGTGGTGGAAGCCGAGGTCGTATGGGATGTAGGGCGGGCACAGGATTGCAGCCAACTGGGAGGCGAGATATTCGGAAAGAGGCTCTATCTCATAGTGGGAGCTGCCGCTCTTGTAGAGATAGATGCCGTCGTCTTCCCGTATCCAGCACTTGGCGTAGTAGCCGTCGGTGCCGAATTCCGGTGAAGTGGATGAGATATCCGTCTCACTGATGGTCCCGTCAAATGCCGCCTCGCTGATGATTTCATTGAACTCGTTTTCATACAGAGAGACGTCTTTCCAGCGAACATCCGAATCTGCCGGCCGAACCCAGAAGGTATCGTTAAGCGAAAGGGCGTGCGTCACCTGAAGGAAGCCCTCCAAATCGTCACAGCCATATCGCTCCAGAAGCCTCTGGATATGCTTACGGTGCTTGGGCGCCTTGCGATGCTCCAGAAAAGAGACGAGGCTGCGGTATCCGATGGGACGGTATTCAACATGCCATGCGCCCTCAAAGAACTCCGGCTCGTCAAACTCATTGCGAACACAGGTGAAGTCAAGGACCGTCTCATCCATATTCATCAAGAAATAGCGATTGTCCGTCATGGCCATTCTGTCCTGTCTCCTTCCCCGTATTCTCGCAATTTAATTATAATCATTCCTCGCTTATTCTGCAACGCCTTTTTCCTTTAGGCGCAGCACCCTGCGGATAAAGGGGCGCACGTAAGTCTCATCCAGCGCCAGGTCGTAGCCAAGGGATTTGGCATATTCAACAGCCTGTGGCGAAGGCGTCTTCCCCTTTCCGACTTTGCGGATGAAGCCCTGAATGGCTCGGTCTTCCTCCTCATAGTTTTCGTTGCCCTTGCGCACTTTTCGATGCTCTGTTTCAGGTTCCGGGTCATAGACATTCTTCAGCTTACCGCCTCTGCCAAACACTTCCGTCTGCATGGGGATTTTCTGGGAATCTTTTCCCTCCGCTTCGTACCAGCAGCAAACAGGCATCGTCTGCTGCATCTTTGCCCCATGCTTCGTAACGACGCTGGCATACAGGTAGAGCAGCAGCCTTTTCACTCGGTCATAGTAGTCATCGTCCGAGGCCTCCAGAAGTACGGAGTAGAGGAAGCCGTCCTGCGTGTCATAGAAGCCGGACAGCTCACCCATGATGGTATCCATGCGGTAGAGCATATAAATCCGGTCATTATAGAAGGTCTCTTTCATCTGCACTTCCAGCACAACGAAGGGGTTTTTGAACTGAAAAACGACGCCGTTGGTGGGAAGCGTTGCGCTTCTATGCCGCAGCATCTCCACCAGTTTGTCCGTCGGAGTTATGACCTGGATTGCGAGGAAAGGTGCAGCTAAGGTGGTAAAGAGCTTTTGCGGCAGCAGGTCATAGGTGTACTCATTGATAAAGGGCAGCATGGCGGCAACATGATTGGTGAACAAGCGGTCCACATTGGTCAGATGCTCCACATCATCCAGACCCTTTACATCCTTGTATCCGGCCTTGCTGTACTCCCGGGCTATCATGGCCTGCAGTTCCTCATTATCTCGGATTCTGTTCTCCCGCACCGCCAACTCCAGAAGATAGGCAGGCGTATCCAGATTGGGATAGCTGTCCTTTACCGTCAGTAGCTCCCCTGTGGTCTTCATCCCACACAGCGCCACATTGAAGTTGAACTTGTCCGGCCGCAAGTATTCAAGGTTCTGGAGCAGCAGGCTGTAGTAGCAGTTCACTACGGAAATATCCACATTGGGGTTCGTGGACTGCAGACGAATCCGGCCGCAGAGGGACATAAAATCGAAGAAGTCGGCAAAGCGGTTTTCCTTCTTGATTTTATTAGTCACATCGTTATAGAACTTGTGCAGGCCCTTGGCAAACTTCTCCGGAGCGGCGCCAGCCAACTCCAGCTGCGACTCATAGAGCCGGGCAAATTCCCGCGTCTCTACGTCGGCGCAGAAGAAATAAAGCGTGGCGGACAGTTTGGAAAAGGGGATAGCCCGGATAGTCGTCAGAATCGTGCTGGCGGTATTCATGGTCCTGCGCTGTAAGGTAGCCATGGGACTGTTATTCCCCGCAAGTTTCTTGTCGAGCCAGCGCCAATAAGGGGCGCTATACATGATGTCATTTTCCATAAACAGTCTCCCTTTGATGTTAAGTCATATTATACCAATAGAATTACCGGCATTCAACTGCTTCCGACGATGCAAGGTGTGCTGTTCATCGATTTTCCCTCCCTTCTTCTCTATGGATTTCACTGCAGTATGCAGGAAACATCCACGCCCCTGTTTCTTTCATACTGGTGGAAACACCGGAAAGGAGCCTGTGCGTCTATGGATAGGAACACAAGTCGAATCAGCTACCGCCAGGGCATGTCCTCGCAGGAACTTGGCAGTTATATCAAGGCAATCGCCATCCCCATCGGGGTATTTCTGCTTGCGCTTGTGATTATTGGGCAGTTCGGGGCATTTGGGCAGAACATCCTGGCCCCGGCCGCAAGTATCATGTGGATAGCCGGCGCAGCAGTCGCGCTAAAAATCCCGTCCCAGAGAAAAAGCGCCCTCAACGAGACTCATGCCGCCGTCGCCGGGTATCTGGCGGGTCTGATGCTGTTGAAATGGCTTATCGGTATCGCGGCAACCACCTCCTCAGAGCAGCTGATGGCCACCTACAGTCAGGCGCTGCCCGTCAGTACCGGCTCCACCATCTCCGGCTTTCTGCAATCCATGCTCTGGATACTGTCGTTCATGACGCCCATCACCTTTCTCACGCTGCAGGGCAAGAAATTCATTACCTTCCGCCGTACCAGCGCCAAGAACAAGGTGATGGAGCAGATTCGTGGCATCCGTGAGCGCTGAACCCAGAGAGGAGCGTGCTATGGGCATTTTAAATCCCGGCGATATCCGCCGTATCCTGCGCAACTCCGCCAATGAGATGCCGGTAGATGACTTCCGGCTCATCGACTCTTGGGCGGAGTATGAAGAAAGCGGCGCATCCGATAAGGAGCGCCGCCTGGAATACCTTTGCTATGAGATTGAAGTCATCAACCCGGAGACCGGGGAAACGCATCACCTGTATAAGGCGCTGAAATTCCTGCGTATCCAGCGCCTGCCTCGTGACGCCAAGCAATCCACGTCTTTGATGGACATGCACGAGCAGATACTGACCTCCGCCTATGAAAACCAGTATAACTTCACCACTGTCATTGCCAATATCATCCACCCTGTCCCCCTTGGACTCCTCTATCTCTACGGCGTGCAGGGCATAGCTGCAACGCTGGACGAAGCGAAGGAGAAGGCGAGACGGGACTTTATCGGTCTTGCCGCCGCCGTGCAGGGCACTTACCGGGTCGCCCACTTCCGCCCCATTACAGCACAGGAGACGGAATGGCTGCGGGAAAAAATGTTCTCCATGGACCATCTGACGATGGTACGGGGCATCCCGAAAGCCAGCAAGACCGGCGAGAACATGGGTAATAAGGGCATCGGGAATAAGAACCTCAACCCCGACTCTCAGGGTACGCTGGAGGAAATCATCACCGGCATGGTGGACTACGAGTATGTCATTCAGGTGCTCTCCACCCCCGTCTTCATGGATACCCTGAAGGCATGGCAGACAAGGACGCAGCTGGATATGACCCAGTGGAACAGCCAGCTGCAGGGTACCAAGAGCCTTTCCGCCTCCCTATCCCTGCCCATGATGTATATGGCCAATACCGGCTCCTCTCAGGGCTGGTCCCACGCCTATACGGACGCCGAAAGCATCTCTTATTCCAATGGGGAGAGCTTCACACAGGGTTATGGGGAGAGTATCGGTCACTCCCTATCCGAGACCTTTGGCCAGAGCTTTGGCCACACAGAGGGTACCAGCATCACCGACAGCGTTTCCCTCTCCGAGTCGGATACTGTTGGCACCAGCATCGGAGAGTCCTTTGGCACCAGTAAATCCACCGGCACCAGCTTCGGTACCAACAGCTCCGTCAGCACCAATCAGTCGATATCCCACGGCACCAGTGAAAATTTCGGAACGAACGAGACTCGTGGGCAAAGCATCTCGCAGGGCCAAAGCTTAGGGCAGACAGTCGGGCAAACCGTTGGCCAGACTGTTGGACAGACCGTTGGGCAGACAGTGGGACAGACGATAGGCGTCAATCATGGCGTTTCCGTGGGTGAGTCCCAAAACGTCTCGGAAAGCCTCTCCATCGGCCACAGTGAAAGTGTGTCTCAAGGCAGCAGCGGCTCCAGCACCTGGGGAAGTTCCAACTCCGTCACCAACTCCAGCGGCGGCAGCGCCAACGCATCCGTCAGCGGAAGTCAGGGCGTCTCCACCGGTACCAACTGGAGCGAGTCGGCGGGCGTCAATGGTAGCCAGAGCACCACTACGGGCCAGACCCACACGGACAGTTCCTCCAGCTCCGTCAATGGCGGTATCAATGTGTTCGGCATCAATGCAGGCGGCGGAGGGAGCTGGAGCGACAGCGATTCCACATCTGTCAGCGAATCCAACTCCAGTGGCTGGAACGCCAGCCAGAGCGTGGGTGGCAGCGTATCCCAAAACGCATCCCAGGGCTGGAGCGAATCGGCTGGCACGAACTGGTCGCAAGGCACTTCCCAATCCCAATCTACCGGCGGCAGCATTGGGTGGAACAACTCCACCGGCACAACGGACAGTGTAACGCAGGGCACTTCTGTCGGGAGCGGCGTCAGCCAGTCGGAGAGTTTCAGCGCCAGCCAGTCGGAGAGCGTGTCCAATTCCGTTTCTAACAGCCTTTCCAACAGTGTATCGAACAGCGTCTCCAACAGTCTGACAGAGAGCCTGACGAAGGGATATTCTGAAAGTCTCGGTGCTTCCCACTCCGTGGGCAGCAGTGATAGCGTCAGCTTCGGGTCTGGGCGCACAGAAGGAGTCTCCCAGTCTGTCAGCAATACCATCGGGGAGTCTGCCACCAGCAGCACTTCGGAATCGAAATCCCACTCCTCCGGCATCACAACCGGCAGCAGTGTGGGACGCACCCAGTCTGTCTCTACCACGGAAAGCACCTCTGTCGGGACCAGCGACAGCACCACGCAATCCACCAACGTCAGCACTGGAAGAAGCACCAGCAAAGGAAGTTCCCTCAGTACCGGGCAGTCCATGGGTTCCAGCGGCATGGTGTCCACAGGCACCGGCGGCAGCATGGGTCTTGGACCCTCCATCGGCTATAACAAGAGCTATCAATGGCTGGACCAGCAGGTCAAGGATATTCTGGAGCTGCTTGAGTTCCAAAATGAGCGTATTAAGAACGCCCTGCGTGGTTCCGGCGCCTTCTATACCTACGTCTACATTGCCTGCGAGTCCCCGGACGCCCTTTCTGCGGCACAGGCCCTCGCAAAGACTACCTGGCAGAATGATGAGGCCATGATTCAGCCCCTACAAGTCATGTATCTCAACGAGGAGGAGCAACGGCATCTGCTCTACCACTTCTCCGCCTTCTCCTCCGACGTGACACGGGTCAATGTCAATGGGGTACAGGAGTATA
>JAFQPT010000324.1 GCA_017411665.1 Oscillospiraceae bacterium
ATCACGGTGTTTGGCACCCCAAAGAGGACTTGAACCTCCGACCCCTCGCTTAGGAGGCGAGTGCTCTATCCACTGAGCTATTGGGGCGTATCTATGAAATTCGGTTAAAAGGAATTACCTTATCTGACTCTTAGGAGGCGGACGCTCTATCCTGCTGAGCTACAGGCGCATATGAAATTGGATTATGGGATGCGGCGAAACCGTCCGAGAGATATTCTAACCAATTTTTATATTGCTGTCAAGAAAATACGGCACAATTTTTAGCTTCGGCAGCATATACTGTCCAGGAGTCTTTTTGAAAGGAGCAATTTCCATGCGTCAAAGCACTGACCCCAAAGAGGATTTGGATGATCTCATCTTCGAAGAAGAGGATGGTGGTCCAAGTGAACGTTAAATTGAACTATTGTTTTATTAGCCGCAGTTTTCCCAAAGGAAAACTGCGGCTGTAAGCTATTCGCTGATAAATGATGCGCCCAAAATAAGAACCGAACCAATGGCTGCGCTGATTGTCATCGGTTCTTTGAGAATGAGCATAGAAAGTACTACCGCGAGAATGGGGTCAATATAGCTCAGAAGGGCAATGGTGTGAGATCTAAGGGATGACATGGAGGAGAAGTACATAGCGTAAGCAATTCCGGTGTGGACAATACCAGCGATGACTAGCAGCAATACTGGGATAGGGTCGAATGTTATACTGCTTAAGTCTTCTGTGAGTAATACATAGGGAATTAACGTTACCGCAGCGATGGAAAGCTGTAAGATGGTTTTGTCATATGCGGGAATTGGCTTCATCTTTTTGTTTATCAGGATAACGCTTGCGTACAGCAATGCGGCAAGAAGTCCATAGATAACGCCCATCATATGATTTTCGCTCCCGTTTGCTGAGGCACCGCTCTCCAAAACGCCGGATACAAGAACCATTCCGACCAATGCCGCGGCAGTGCAGAGGATTTTCTTTAGAGTGAGTTTTTCTTTCAAAACTACAGGAGAGAGAAGGATTACGATAATAGGGGCGAGATAGTAACAAAGTGTTGCGGTGGCAACAGTTGTGTAATTATATGCCTCAAAAAGAAAAATCCAGTTAAAACCGATGGCGGCACCGGAAAAGATAAGCAGCAAAAGATTGCTGCGTATTGCTGATTTGTCAAAGTTTTTCTTGCTGAGAAGAATAACAACCAGCAGGAAAATCGAACCAATAATTCCCCGAACCATGGCAACGAGGCTGGAAGAATAGGGGATATATCTTCGGAGGATTCCGATGGTACCGAAAATAACCATTGAAAGAATCATCACGAAACGACTGGACTTTTCACTGGGACGCATATGAATACACTCCTGTGAGAAAAAATGATTGATGATGTTTACAAAAGAAATAAGCTGCTTTATACTGATATCAGGAGGTGCGTGATATGAAACCGAAGACAACTTATTATTCTCTGCGCGGAAAACAGTTGGTTGAAAATCTTAAAAGAAGACATTTTGACGCATATTACTGCCGCGATTCTGCGGAAGCGCTGGAAAAAGCGCTGGAGCTAATTCCCGCGGGAAGCCGTGTTGGATGGGGTGGAGCCACCTCTGCGGACCAAATTGGATTGCTTCAGGCGGTCAAAGCCGGAAAGTACAATCCCATCGACAGAGATACTGCCGCAACGCCAGCAGAGCGTGAGCGGCTGATGAAAGAATGCCTTACTGCCGATATCTTTATTTCCGGAGCAAACGCAATCAGCATCGATGGACAGATGGTTAATATTGATGGAATCGGCAATCGTGTTGCCGCGATTGTTTATGGACCGGAGCGGGTTATTATTGTTGCCGGCATGAATAAGGTTATGGATTCTCTGGAGGCGGCGATTGCAAGAGCAAGAACTGTTGCGGCACCGATTAATAAGCAGAGATTTCCGGCTGTGGCAGGATGTTCCGCTACAGGTATCTGCGTGGATTGTAAAGCGGAAGGATGTATCTGCAATCAAATTCTCATTACCAGAAACTGTAAACCAGCCGGGCGAATTGCATTCATACTGGTAGGAGAAGAGCTTGGATTCTGAGGCTGACTGTCGGAAGTACATATAAACTACTGCTATACGGCAGGACTCCGTTATGTGGAGTCCTGCTTATTTTTACAGTAATCCACTAAATAGCAAATAGCCTGACGATAACCGTCGATTCCCTGACCTTTGATAGTTTTGATACAGGCAAGACCTGTATAGGAAACCAAGCGGAATGACTCTCTGGAGTCCACATCTGAAATATGAACCTCCACAGCAGGGATGGACACAGCTTTCAG
This sequence comes from Oscillospiraceae bacterium, assembly GCA_017411665.1. Next base: position 2,285 of record JAFQPT010000324.1, read on the forward strand.
CGCGTCCAAAATGGCAACGCTGGTGTGGGTGTAAGCGGCGGGGTTTATTACGATGCCATCAACTTTTCCGAATGCCCATTGTATTTTATCGACAAGATTTCCTTCGTGGTTGGATTGGTATTGCTCAACTACAATGTTTAATTCTTTGGCAGTGCAATCAAGAAGCTTAAGCAGCTCCGAAAAGGAATTTGTGCCGTAAATATCCGGCTCGCGAATGCCAAGCATATTGATATTTGGACCGTTGAGAACGAGGATTTTCATGTAATGTCCTCCCATAATTTAATAATGGAATTGACAGCATCCTGGATTTCTCCATTATTTACGACAGTAAAATCGGAGAAATCAGAGTAAAGGGGTTTCCGCTTTTGATAAAGGTCAGAAAGCTTGTTAGTCTGGGAAAGAGGCCTTCCTTCCGTAGGAAGCAGATCGATATCCCTTTGGATCCAGATTACAGTACCGTTTTGCCGAAGAAGAGGCTCATTTTCGGGAATTGTTACACATCCGCCTCCGGTTGCAAGGATGATACCGGATTTTTGTCCGAGTTCCCTCAGCGCCTGGGTTTCCAGATGACGGAAGGTTGCTTCGCCATCTGTGCTGATGATGTCCGGAATGGATCTTTCGCTGACCTGCTGGACATGGGCGTCTGAATCAAAAACAGGCCGGTTCATTTTTTCGCTGAGAAGAGAGGCAACAGAGGATTTTCCGCATCCGGGCATTCCGATTAAGACTACATTCCGCATTTTTGAATTCAGAACGCGATGGATATGCTCGATAGAACCGTCGTCTGCTTTCTTGCCGGTGAACCATTCAGAGGCTTCCTTTGCCTGTGCTACCAGCATCCAAAGACCGTTTATACAGGGAATGTCCCTTTCTTCCGCGTCCTGCAAAAGCTTTGTTTTGGAGGGATTGTAGATAACATCTATTACACCGCTAAGATGCCTAAAGGAGTCCAGGGAAACGGGAGAGACACCTGCGTTAGGATACATTCCGACAGGCGTTGTATTAACAATAACAGATGCATCTTCGTGAATATGAATATTTTCATAGTTATTGACTCCGGAACGGGAAATGACAACCACATCCGCACCCTGTTCTTTAAGAACATGAACAGCAGTATTGGAGGCACCTCCGCTTCCGAGGACAAGAACCTTTTTTCCGGAGACCTGAATTCCGCTTCGGGTCAAAAGGGACTGGAAGCCATAATAATCCGTATTATGCCCCACAAATTTTCCGTCGCTGCTTCTTACGATTGTGTTGACAGCGCCAAGCTTCCTGGCAACCGGGCTCAACTCATCAAGAAAAGGAATAACATCTTTTTTATAGGGGATTGTAACATTACAGCCGGTAAAATCTGTACAGCGCAGAAATTCTTCCAGATGATGAGGCTCCTTCTCAAACAGAACATATTCGTATGAACCAAGCATTGAATGAATCAGGGGAGAGTAGCTGTGTCCCAGTTTTCTGCCCAGAAGACCACATCGCATAAAATCACCTCAAAACTGTCAGAATAACTGCTGATTAATTGTCGCAGATCATTATTTTCTCTGCGTATTTATAAGAATTAAGTCAAATAGCGCAATTGCGGCAGCTGCTTCGACAACAGGAACCGCTCTCGGAACAATACATGGGTCATGACGTCCCTTGACCTGGAGAACGCAATCAGTTTTTGTGCTGAGGGATATTGAGTGTTGCTCCCTGGCGATAGAGGGGGTAGGCTTGATTCTGACTTTGAAGAGAATGTTCATTCCGTTGCTGATACCACCAAGAATACCGCCGCAGTGATTGGTCCGGGTATGAATATGGCCGTCAGAATAAGTAAAGGAATCGTTATATTCGCTTCCGATACAGATGTCATCGCCAAATTCCACGCCTTTAACTGCAGGAATGCCAAACAGAATCTGTGAAAGTCGATTTTCAATTCCACCGAACATAGGCTCACCGATTCCTGCGGGAAGACCGGTGACCATGCATTCGATGATACCGCCGATACTGTCGCCGTTCTGTTTTACAGATTGAATCAGTTCCCGCATTTGAACCCCGGCGGCTTCGCTGATTACAGGGAAGGGGGTATTTACGGGGGCTGCGTTGGGGCAGCAGGGGTCAAAAGACTCGTCCAATATATCTCCTAACTTTAGAATATGGGCCCTGATATGAATCCCCATCTCCTGAAGCCACTGAAGGCACAGTCCACCTGCAATGCACATGGGCGCGGTAAGTCTTCCGGAAAAATGTCCGCCGCCTGCGGCGTCCTGATAGCCTCCGTATTTAACCTGAGCGGTGTAATCCGCGTGACCGGGTCTGGGGCAATCTTTCAGGGAATTGTAATCCGCGGAATGTGTGTTGGTATTTTTGATTATTGCGGCGATTGGAGCACCGCAGGTAAATCCATCAACAATTCCTCCAAGGAATTCGGGAGTATCCGCTTCCTTTCTGGGAGTAGACCAGTCAGCGCCCCCGGGGGCTCTGCGTGCCAGGAAATGTATAAGCTTTTCCTGGTCTACAGGAAGACCTGCGGGAATTCCATCCAGCGTCATGCCAATGGCAGGTCCATGAGACTGGCCGAATATGGATAATTTTAGATGTTCACCGTATGTACTGCTCATATTTGCCTCCCAGCCGGGCATATTCATCCCAAAATGAAGGATAGGATTTATTGACACATTGGGCACCGAGGATTGTAACGTCATTCTTGCAGACTGTAGCCGCAATGGCAGCGGACATAGCAATTCTGTGATCATTGAAGCTGCTGACAATTCCGCCTGTAAGCCCGGTGCCGTATATGGTTAATGTATCATTTGTGGCTTCAGCCTGACCGCCCAGACTACGAATCATAGCGATGGTAGCCCTGACACGGTCAGATTCTTTTGTTCGAATTCTTTGAACATTCGTAAACACAGCCCCTTTGTTCGCCGCTGCAACAACGGATAGAATGGGAACAAGGTCAGGGATATCAGAAGCATCAATTACGCAACGTTGATTGAGTTTAGGGAGCCAGAAAGCAGCTGCCTTGTCACCCTGGACAGAATCCTCATTTAATCCGGTAACGACTACGGCTTGTTTCATAGAAGCTGCGGCCAGAAAAAAAGCGGCGTTGCTCCAGTCTCCTTCAACCGCGATTACTCCGGGAGTGTGTCTTTGGGGAGAAAAGAGCTCCATTGCGGCTTTGGTCATATGGATATAGGGGGTAGATTCAATATGACCGGTAATATTCAGTACAGATGGTGCATCCATCAGTTCGAAAGCCAGCAGAAGGCCGGTGATGAATTGGCTTGAAACATTTCCGGCAATTGTGTATGTGCCGGGCTGAAGCTTTCCGGTGCAGAAAATTGTGGATGCGGATGGCCGTGACAGTCTGCAGCCCATACGCTCCATTTCTTCCCACAGAGGAGAGAGCGGACGCTGTGGAAGACGCCCTTCCAGATGAAAGGTTGCCTTTATGCCGAGGGCTCCAATCACAGGCAGAAGAAAACGAAGGGTAGAGCCGCTTTCTTTGCAGAAAAGATCGGCGTGTTTGGGAATCTGAGTTGCGGGCTGAATCTCATATCCGTCTTCGCAACGACGAATATCGGCACCAATGGCGGTCAGGCAACCGGC
>JAFQPT010000325.1 GCA_017411665.1 Oscillospiraceae bacterium
ATGACTATGATTTTATCAGATTGGTGCCGATACCCATGATCTCACCGGTGGCCTTCATCTGAGTGCCCAGCTTATTGGTAGCGGAAGCAAACTTATCGAATGGGAATCGAGGCAGCTTTGCAATGACGTAGTCCAGCTTGGGCTCGAATGCTGCGTTGGTATTTGCAATCTGGATTTCTTCCAGAGACATGCCTACCGCAATCTTAGCGGTGACACGTGCGATGGGGTAACCGGATGCCTTGGATGCCAGTGCGGAGGAGCGGGAAACACGGGGGTTCACTTCAATGAGGTAGTATTCGGAGGTGTGAGGATTCAGAGCAAACTGAACATTGCAGCCACCTTCAATCTTCAGCTCACGGATGAGCTTGATTGCGGAGTCGTTCAGCATCTTTTCGTCTTCCTTGCTCAGGGTCATGATGGGAGCAACGACGCAGGAGTCACCGGTGTGAACACCGACGGGGTCGATGTTTTCCATGCCACAGATGGTGATGGCGTGGTCGTTGGAGTCGCGCATAACTTCGAATTCGATTTCCTTGTAGCCCTTTACGGACTTTTCAATCAGAACCTGATGTACAGGGGACAGGTTGAATGCGTTGACACCGATTTCCATCAGCTCTTCGTCGTTGTATGCAAAGCCGCCGCCGGTGCCGCCCAGAGTGAATGCGGGACGCAGAACAACGGGGTAGCCGATGCGGTTAGCAGCTTCTCTTGCTTCTTCCAGAGAGTAGGTGATTTCAGAGGGGATGACAGGTTCGCCGATGGATTCGCACAGTTCCTTGAACAGTTCACGGTCTTCTGCACGCTCGATGGAAGCGCTGGAGGTACCCAGCAGTTTGACGCGGCATTCCTTCAGAATGCCCTTCTTTTCCAGCTGCATTGCCAGATTCAGACCGGTCTGACCGCCGATGCCGGGGATGATGGCGTCGGGACGTTCGTAGCGGATGATCTTTGCTACATATTCCAGAGTCAGAGGTTCCATATAAACCTTGTCAGCGATGATGGTGTCGGTCATGATGGTAGCAGGGTTGGAGTTGCACAGAACAACTTCGTAACCTTCTTCCTTCAGTGCCAGACATGCCTGAGTGCCTGCATAGTCAAATTCGGCTGCCTGGCCGATGACGATGGGACCGGAGCCGATAATCAGAATCTTCTTGATGTCTGTTCTCTTTGCCATTGAGAGTTCCTCCTAAATTCTTAGCAATGGATATCAATCAGTGTAATGGTTTACTTGTAATAGGGGTATTTCCGTCGAATGTGCAGGTTTTATTTATAAAAAAACCGACCTTAAGAAATGCAAATGCAAATCAAAAAAGTCGGGAAACACAAACTACGGGAAAATCAAAAACGGGCATCTGGGAAATAGAAACAAAAGCACGAATACCGTCAACAAAAGCAATATCCAAAGAAAGATCAAAGTTTACCTTGTTGTTTGCAGTCATTGCGGGTCTCCTTTCTGTCTTCTAATATCCTGTCCCCAAAGCATCGGAACGGACAAAGCACTCCTCCGCCTTATAACTTATATCCATAAAACTTTATCATGGACAGGCGATCTTGTCAAGTGAATCGGTCCAGAAAACCCTTGTCGAAATCACTATAATCTGTATGCTTGTAATACAACCGTCCGTGGATTTTGCCGATCTACAAAAGACGGTTCTATAAAAAGAAAATGTCACGGAACAGATGTTCCGTGACATTTATAAAAACTTTGAAAATCAGATTTCTTCGCCCTTTTCCAGAGCCAGAGTTCTGGTGGTCAAGTCGCAGACTTCTGCGGGGCCGTAGTACTGAATTGCACCGGGATAAACAAAGCAGGTTTCCTTTGCCCATTCATCACGGTGTGCTGCAAAGTACCGGAAGGGAGCACCGTCCAGCTCAACCAGAGCCTTGCGGATAACGGGCTTGTCCTTGCCGTGACGTCTTTCGATGTTCATCATTTTGGTGATGGGCATGCCGCCTGCAACCCATTCTTCAGCGGGCTTGGACAGGTTGGATACCTTGGACAGGTAGCCGGTGTAGCCGTAGCTAATGAGCATGAATGCGTTGTAGCCCAGAGAATAGCAGTAGTCAGCGTCGAAGTTAGAGGGGAATGCACAGCGGCCTTCGTAGCCGAAGAAGTGGTGCTGTGCGCCGAACTTTCCGTTGTAGGTGCCTGCTGCCTTGCGAGCTGCCAGATTTGCCTTAACCATTTCGGAGAACAGCTTTTCGGATTCAATCAGAGATACCTGAACGTTGCCATGGGGGTCACGTTCCAGGAACAGCTGCTGCTGGATGGATTCGGGCAGAATTGCGAATACAGCCATGGATTCTGCGGTCAGACCCTGTTCGATGAAGGCATACTTTTCTGCCCAGGTAGCCAGAGTGTTGAACGCATCTGCCTTTTCGCCTGCCAGCAGTTCGTTGATTTCAGCGATCAGAACGGAGAATTCGGGAACGAATTCAACGATACCTTCGGGAATGATTGCGACACCGAAGTTCATGCCCTTTGCTGCGCGAGCTGCAACGGAGTCAGCGATGTAATCGGTGATTTCAGCCAGAGACATCTTCTTTTCGGCTACTTCTTCGCCAATCAGGCAGATGTTGGGCTGGGTCTGCAGTGCGCATTCCAGAGCAACGTGAGAAGCGGAGCGGCCCATAACCTTAATGAAGTGCCAGTATTTCTTTGCGGAATTTGCGTCACGCTGGATGTTGCCAATCAGTTCGGAGTAGGTCTTGGTAGCGGTGTCGAAGCCGAAGGAACATTCGATGTCTTCGTTCTTCAGGTCACCGTCAATGGTCTTGGGACAGCCGATGACCTGTACGCCGGAGTTATGTGCTGCAAAGTATTCAGCCAGAACTGCTGCGTTGGTATTGGAGTCGTCGCCGCCGATGATAACGATTGCGGTGATACCGTGCTTCTTGCAGACTTCTGCAACGATTGCGAACTGTTCTTCGGTTTCCAGTTTGGTTCTGCCGGAGCCGATGATGTCGAAGCCACCGGTGTTTCTGAACTGGTTGATGTATTCGTCATCGAAAATCAGATAGTCGTCTTCAATCAGACCGCTAGGGCCGCCCTTGAAGCCGTACAGAACATTTTCTTTGTTAGTAGCCTTCAGTGCATCGTACAGACCGCACAGAACGTTGTGGCCGCCGGGAGCCTGACCGCCGGACAGAATGACGCCGACAACCTGCTTTTTATCTGCAGCAGTGTTCTGACCCTTCTGGAAGGTGATTTCGTTCTTGCCGTAAGTGTTGGGGAACAGAGCCTGGATCTTTTCCTGGTCTGCAACGCTTTCGGTAGCATTGCCGTCCTTTACGCAAATCTCGGAAATACCGTTTCTGAGAATGCCGGGCAGCTTGGGGTTGTACTGATATCTTGCCATCTGAAGAGGCGAAAGTTTCATGAAAGTGCACTCCTTACAGTTGATATGTGATATAAATATATATGTATACGTTTTTTAAAAACAAACGTATACATATATA
>JAFQPT010000326.1 GCA_017411665.1 Oscillospiraceae bacterium
CACACCAATCTGGAATTTGCCGAGCTGTGCTACTGCAGCAATCTGGTAGACTTGACTCCCCTGCAGAGCTGCACCGGTCTGAAGTATCTGAACATCTCCGGAACCTATGCCAACGACATTTCCTGTCTGATGGAGCTGAATCTGGAACGCTTCGTGACCATGCAGAACAGAGTCCCCTCTGTCCAGAAGAACGAATATGAAGCAGCCCACCCCGACTGCCTCATCGTGAAAACAGGCAAGCAGCCCTACGGCTACGGCTGGCGCTACATCGACGACGGCTACAACTTCAATGACTACTACGCAACCATGCGTCTGATTTTCCACTATGACCAGGAAGCTCTGCTCAACGGCTACAAGTGGGACGAAGTCACCGCCACCGACCCCGACTGGGATCTGTAAGCAAATGAATCATCCCCGATGCAATGCATCGGGGACTTTTTTATGAAGAATTTCTCTGCTCTTTTCTATTGAGGAAAAAGCCGAATATCGTAATCAAAAGGACAACGGGAAGCAGAGCAACCAGCTGTTTACGCTGCTTTGGGGTATGTTTCATCACTTGTTCCCTTCCCTTCGGATTCGTCCGTAATCATATAGTAGAACTTCTCCAGTTCCTTTGCATCCATCAGCACAGGCACAGGATACAGGGGATTTGCTTCTCTCGCAGCATGCTTTGCCAGTGTGGGAATGTCCTCTCGGCGAATCCCGCTGAGGGTGTAAGGAATTTCCATGTGTCGATTCAGCCGTCTGATGGCGTAAATAAACTTCTTTGCCCCCAGCTCATAGGTATCGGTCTTTCTCGCCACCCCTGCCGCCACAGCCAGTTCGTGGAGCTTTTGATACACCGGTTCCCCGTATGCTTCCAGCACATACGGCATAATCACCGCATTTGCCAGACCGTGGGGAATATTATAGTGTCCGCCGAGAGAATGTGCAATGGTGTGGATATAGCCCACATAGGACTTCGAGAAAGCAATGCCCGCAATGTGGGAGGCATACAGCATGTTGCTGCGTGCCTTATGATTGCAGCCGTAGGTATAGGCCTCCTCGATATTCTCGAAAATCTGCCGCACCGCCTGTCTGGCATAGGCACGAGTCTGAGGTGTGGTGGTATTGCCGATATATGCCTCCACCGCATGGGTCAACGCATCCATGCCGATGGTGGCAGTCAGATGCTGCGGCACGCTGTAGGTCAGCTCGGGCTCCAGCACTGCGTACTCGGGAATCATGGTAAAGTTGTACATCACATACTTACGTTTGCGCACAGGGTCGGAAATCAGCGACGCCAGTGCCGCTTCACTGCCTGCCCCTGCCACAGTGGGCACCGCAATCAGCAGCGGTGTCTTTCTGAGCACCTTCAGCAAGCCCTTCATTTTCCGAATACTGCGCTTGGGATAGGCTGTGCGTGCTCCGATTGCCTTGGCGCAGTCAATCACAGACCCGCCGCCAAAGGCAATCATCCCTTGGCATCCGCCACGGAGATACTCCGCAAAGCCTTCCTCCACATGATCCACCGTGGGATTGGAACACACACCGTCATACACATAGCAGCGGATATGATTTTTCCACAACAGCTGCTCCAGTCTTTCCGTCATGCCGCTGCTATGCAGAAATTCATCGGTCACAAGCAGCACCGAATCCAGTTCCCGCTCCTTCAAAATCTCCACAATCTCCTCAGTACAATTCAAAATAGTCGGGTCTTTATATGGCAATATGGGCAAAACAGTACGGAATCCCTTTTGTACCGCTCTGCAAAGCAGCTTTTTAATCAGCTTCATCCGTTTGTCCTCCTGTTGGTTTTGCATTTTGTTGACTTGTCAACTTTTTGTAAAGTATACACCCGCACTTGTTGACTTGTCAACAATGTTGTTGCCTCATCAACATCTTTTGGTAAAAATGACCCCTGCAAAAACACCGCAGAGGTCATTTTTGTTTAAGATTCCAGACTTTGCATCCACAGCCGCTTTCTAAATACGACAAAACACATGGCAAGGCGGACACATTCCTCCAGTGACAGCAGAATGTACACCCACTGGATGGGCAGGTGCAGCACAAAGGCGGACACCAGACCGAAGGGCACACCGAACACCCAAGTGCCTGTGACATTGATAAACAGCAGATATTTGGTTCTGCCACCGCTGCCCAGCACCCCGCCGCTGATCATATTCAGCACCTTCACAGGGGCGATGAAGGAATACATCACCAGTATGAGACGGGTCAGATGCTTGACCTCCTCTTCCACCCTGTAAATCTCCACATATCCCGCTCTGGTCAATGCAACGACCACACTCAGACAGACACTGCCAATGAATCCGTAGAGGAAAATACGTTTGGCTGCATCATAGGCGTCATCGAATCGGTCACTGCCCAGACGCTTGCCCACAATAATCCCCGCAGCCTGTGACAGACCGCACATGGCACCG
>JAFQPT010000327.1 GCA_017411665.1 Oscillospiraceae bacterium
AGCGATCCGACTGTTCACGCCGAAGTCATTGCTTTCAATGCCGTTGCATTCAAGATGCAATCCGACAATTTCAATGTTTCTGTTATATTCGCCCCTGATCGCACCTTTATTTATAAATGCATTTCCGTTGATTCCGCTCACGCTTGCTTCACGCCTGAGGATCACGCCTTCACAGAACATAAGCTTTGTATCATCACCGATTTCAATCTGCCCCGGTCGACACACTGTGCCGTTTGGGAATGTGATTCCCTCCGCAAATTTCTCTTCCGTGTCGGAAGCAAAGGCTCTGCCCACTTCTATATAATAGGTCTTTGGCACATGGTGTTCCGGTTCAATGACCCGTGTGCAGAAGCTTCCATCATTGGTGAGAAGCAGCAAGCCTTCCGATTCCTTGTCCAGTCTGCCCACAGGAAATAAGGCCATTTCCCGATAGGCTTCGGGCAGTAAATCCATAACGGTTTGCTCTGTTTCGTCGCTTGTGGCCGTCACACAGCCCGCAGGCTTATGGAGCATGAGATATACAGGTACAGCCACTGCAACAGTTTTTCCGTCCACTGCAATCACATCAGTCTCACTGCACAGCATACTGTGACTTTCCGCCACAATGCCGTTCACTGTCACACGACCGTCTGCAATCAGTTGTTTTGTTTCCGTGCGAGAAGCAATCCCCCGCTCACGCAATAGCTTGTCCAACCGCATATCAAGTCACAATTTCTCTGACAAAGGGCAGCTGTTCGGGTGCTTCCGCAGTCACGGCAATGCACTCGCGCAGCAATGCTTCGCCCATATCCGCATCGGCTTCCGATGCTGCATGGACGACCGCCAGCGCTTCACCGACTTTCACGGACTCGCCCACCTTCTTACGCAGCACCACACCCACAGCAGGGTCGATGCTGTCTTCCTTGGTAGCACGTCCGCCGCCCAGCTTCAAGCTGACCATACCAATGCCCAGTGCATCCAGACTGCCTACATAGCCATCGGCTTCCGCAACCACCGCTCTCTGCACAGGTGCTTCCGCCAACAAAGACAGGTCTCTGACCACATTGGGGTCACCTTCCTGCGCAGCAATGAATTCTTCCAGTTTTTTCAGCGCCGAGCCGTCACGAATGGTACCCAGCAGTTTTTCACGGGCTTCTTCCATGGTTACGCACATGCCGCTGCCTGTCAGAATGCAGCTGCCCAGCACCAGGCACAGCTCCAGCAGGTCACCGCTGTATTCGCCCTTCAAGGTCGCAATGGCTTCCTTCACTTCCAGCGCATTGCCCACCGCATTTCCAAGAGGCTGGTCCATATCCGTAACAACCGCCACAGTGTTCTTGCCTGCCAGCTTGCCGACCGCTACCATTTCGCTTGCCAGTTTGTGGGCATCCGCGTCGGTCTTCATAAAGGAGCCCTTGCCCACCTTGACATCCAGCACGATGGTCTGCGCTCCTGCCGCCAGCTTCTTGGACATGATGGAGCTGACAATCAAGGGAATGCTGTTGACGGTTCCCGTTACATCACGCAGTGCATAGAGCTTCTTATCCGCAGGCACCAGATCTGCAGTCTGCCCTGCAATGACCATGCCCACAGTTCTCACGTTTTCCATAAAACGTGCATCACCGATATTGATATTAAATCCGGGGATGCTTTCCAGCTTATCTAAAGTGCCGCCTGTATGTCCCAGACCGCGGCCGGACATCTTCGCCATCTTCACACCGAGACTTGCCACCATAGGCACCAGCACCAGACTGGTCTTATCCCCGACACCGCCTGTGGAATGCTTATCGGCAGTGATATCCAGACCGCTTAAATCCAGCACATCGCCGGAATCCCGCATTTCCATGGTCAGGTGCAGAGTTTCCTCGCTATCCATACCGCGGAAAAACACCGCCATCAAAAATGCGGACATCTGATAGTCGGGAATCGTACCGTTTGTATAGCCTTGAATGATAAACTTGATTTCCTCGGCAGTCATTTTGCCTCCGTCACGTTTCTTGATGATCAGTTCACTCATTAACATAGCGCAGACCTCCTTTTGTGCATATTCCTTTGTCGGTATTATACCACAAGGAACCTCCATAGCCAATATCAGCAGGGAAAGATTACATAGTCTCTTCCCTCAATGGTGCGCAGCAAACACTGTGTTCCCCGCGGCAGACGGACTGCCTCCGCAGGAAATGCCATGTATCTGCACTTCCCGTCAGAGCGTATCAAAGTCCCGTCTCCCACAGCGTACCAGAGAATATCGGCTTCCCGCGTTGGCGCTGCGGGTACAGCTTTCCTGGATTCCTCCGCTGCACAATATTCCATCGGAGAGGGCAGACGGGAAAACTCCGCCAGACTGAATTTCTTGCGAATGGACGCGGTTTTCTGCCCGTCGGGAATCAGCACCCCCAGATACCCCGGTGTGCCGTTGCCGTATACCCACAGACGCACCATCTCTCCCGTGTGGTCTGCCTGTCCCCGACAGACCACATAAGCCCCTTCTCTGCGAAAGCGGACAGTTCCGCATTCTCTGCCATCAATGACAATGGGAATCTGCTCCATACCACACCCCCAAACAAAAAGCACTTTCTCAATTCTATGAGTGAACTGCTCCAAATTATACGGACAGCACAAAAAAGCCCCATAGTAGGAAATATTGAGTTTTAAACGGAGTAGCGCAGCGTGAGCGGCGCTACTCCAGTTTTTAACTGGATACGTTGATGGTTATAGAAATAGATGTAGTTGTCAATTAGCTCTCTGGCTTCATCAAAAGTCTTAGGCTTGTGTCTGTAAATACACTCGGTCTTGATGATGGAGAAGAAATTCTCTGCCATTGCGTTGTCATAACAGTTTCCTCGTCTTGACATTGAAGGTGTTATGCCATATTCTTGA
>JAFQPT010000328.1 GCA_017411665.1 Oscillospiraceae bacterium
AAGAGAGGATTCCGTAAAGGAATCCTCTCTTTTGGTGCAGGAGATGGGACTTGAACCCACACGCCAAGGTTTGACACAAGCACCTCAAGCTTGCCTGTCTGCCGATTCCAGCACTCCTGCATAAAGCATGAATTATTATATCAGAAATTTTCCCTTTGTCAACTTCTTTTTCCGCGCATATCCATTTTCTCCATACACAAACTATTCCAAGACAAGTATTAGGAGGTATGCTCATGCGAAAAAAACAAATGCTTTGTATGGCACTGGCACTCACTCTGCTGTATGCAGCCCCGATTGAAGTAAACGCAAAGGACGGTGCTCCCATTGCGGAAAATATGAAGCTGGACACGTACAGAGGTGTTTGTGTAGAAGGTCAGCTCAAAGCAACAGACCCGGAAGGAGATGCAATCGTTTCCTATCGACTGCTCACCCCGCCTGTAAAGGGCGAAGTTGTCATCAATCCCGACGGCAGTTTTCTCTACACGCCAAAAGAAAACAAGCGCGGCAAAGACTATTTCGGGTATACCGCAACCGATGCCAAGGGCAACGAGTCTCAAGAAGCGACCGTCATTATCACCCTGCTGAAGCAGAAAACAAATGTCACCTACTCCGACATGACTGACAGCGGCAGCCATTATCATGCGATCCGTCTCGCAGAAGAAGGTATTTTTGTAGGAGAACAAATCGGAGGACAATTTGTATTCTCCCCGAACACCATGATCAGTCGCGGTGAATTTCTGACCATGTGCATGACACTGAGCAATCATCCGATTCTTTCAGGAGTCAGCGACACAGGTTACTCCGATGACAGCAGCATTCCAAGCTGGCAGAAAAACTATATCTCCACCGCACGCATCAGTGGAGGGATTTCACCCGTCAGCGAAACAGGAAGTACAAACTTTGAAGCAACCTCTCCCATCACCTGCGCACAGGCTGCCGTCATGATTGACAACATTTTCAGTCTGTCAAAAGTTTCTGCCGCAAACCTAAACGGCACTCCCGACTGGGCCGCACAATCTGTTGCCAATTTGATTGCCTGCAGCGTATTACCCGAAAACTGTGATACCGCACAGTATCTGAATCGGGAGCTGACAGCCGATATTCTCAGCGGAGTAATGGACGTTCTCAACAATCGCAAGTAAGCAATAAAGCTCCTCATATGAGGAGCTTTATGATTATTTCTTCAGCTTTTCAAGAATGTCTGCGGAGGACTCCACCGCCATGGTTTTGTAATCTGTATAAATCACCATACCGGGCATACTGCCGCGGGGCTTCTTCACATACTTTGCCAAGCAGTAATCAACGGGGATTTTGCCGCCGTCTCTGCCCTGAGAATAGTATGCAGCCAGACAAGCCGCTTCATACAAGGTCTCATCATTGACCACCGTATCCTCTGCACGAATGATGACATGGCTGCCGTGAATTTTCTGGGTATGCAGCCAAACGTCGCTGCGGCGAGCCGTTTTCAAGGTCAGCTCGTCATTTTGTGCATTGGAACGGCCAACCAGAATTTCATATCCGTTGGTGGATACAAACCGCATCGGCCCTTGAGGCTTGCTACGGTCCTTTCCGCTGCTTTTCTGCTTACGCAGATATCCCGTATCCGTCAATTCCCGACGAATATCCGCAAGGTCTCGTTCACTTTCCGCACGGGAAATGATATCCAGAACGCTGTTCAGATATTCCAGTTCAGTCTCATTTTTCTCAATGAGCGCTCCCAGATGCTCCTGTGCGGTGTTTGCTTTGTTATAATCCTTATAATACTTCGCTGCATTCTGCTGAGGCGTCTTCAAAGGATCCAGCTTAATTTTCACAAGCGGACAATCATCCAAATAGAAATTTTCCGCCTCCAAAACCTTGTCTCCCTTGTTCAGTCTCCAGATGTTGGACATGATAATGTCTCCAAACTGGCGGAACGTATCGCGGTCAGCAGACTTTTTCAGTTCCTCCCGACGCGCCAACAGCGTACGTTCACTGCGGTCACGGGTGGTCTTGATTTTCTTCTGCAAATCCTTGGATTTGCGGCGCATGCTCTCTGCTTTATCACGGGCTGCATAAAACTCATCCAGAAGCACGCTGAACCCGGATACGATTGTCTGTTGCAGTGCGAAGCCATACTGCTTGATAGGTTGGAAAGAAAAATCCTTCATCTTTCTCTCATCTGTCAGCATAACCGGTGTAAATTCCTTATATTTCACACTCTGTGCAAATACGTCCATCATGTCGCAGAAGCGTTCCCGCTCAGCGATTGTCATCGCATCAACAGACGGAGAAACCTCGCCGTAAGTGCGGTATACCAGTTCTCGCGCAATCAGCGGAGAAACACCGGAAAACGTAGCCGTCACCCATTTATCCGCGGTGATATTCTCTGCCTGCATCCAAAGGTCATTGCGTTGTTCCTCGGAAACGGAGAAGAAATCCGGTTTTTTCTGCGCAGGGGGCAGTTCATAAAACATCCCCGGCAAAAGATTGCGATGAACCCCGTCTCCCGAGCTGATGCGGCGCAGGCAGTCAATGATGCGGCAGTCCTCTCCTACGAGAATAATATTGGATGCCTGCCCCATCATTTCCACAACAAGCTTTTTGTGTACCTCGTCGCCCATTTCGTCATAGCCGCCGATTTCAAAAACCAGCAGTCTATCCCGATTCGGCTGAGAAACATTTTCAATAATCGTACTTGTCAGATGCTTTCTCAGCAGCATACAAAACATAGGCGGCTCTGAAGGCTGCTCAAATTTTTGTGTGGTAATGTGCACACGGGCAGTGCCTGTTCCCGCGGAGAGCAGAAGTCGATGATTCCCTTGTCTGGAGCGGATACTCAGCAAAATCTGGTCGCGTTCGGGTTGCTGCACCTTATCTATTTTCGCACCGACGATCTGACTTTGCAGTTCATCACAGAGTGCGGTTAAAAATACTGCATCCAATGCCATGGATCAATCCTCCATGATTGTGCGGAACAGCTGACCGATACGGGCATACTGTCCCTTCAAATATAAATATCCAAACAATGTTTCAAGACCTGTCGCCGCATGATACTCCCCAACCGTAGCCTTTTGTGGTGCCGCATGCATTTTACTGTTGCGTCCGCGTTTGAACATCTGCTCTTCTTTTTCGGTGAGCATGGGCTGAATCTTTTTGAGAGCCTTCGCCTGTGCAGGCGCGCAGACATAGGCCACGGTCTGACGATGCAGTTCACTGACCTTTCCAATTCCCCGTCCACAAAGCATCGTGCGCACAAGCAGCTCATATACTCCGTCCCCCACATGGGCAAGGGCGAGTACACTCAGTTTGTCCAGTTCACCGTCCGGCATCACCTGCACACCGTCGGTCATTGCAGGCAGAAATAATTTATCGTCCATAGCTTTAAAAAGTGGGACGGGTTTCCGCCGTCCCACTGCCTTTCTGTTAGTTATTGCGGACTCCGAATAATTCTTCATCCGAAGCCTCGGGCAAATCGGAAATCACATCCATAGGCGCAGTGCCTTGAATCATCTGCATTTCCATCCACTGTTCCCGAGTAATCAGAATCTGGCGGGGCTTAGAGCCTTCAAAAGGCCCTACAACGCCGATTTCTTCCATCTGGTCAACAATGCGTGCTGCTCTGGAGTATCCCAGCTTCAGTCTGCGCTGCAGCATGGATACAGATGCCTGTTTGGCCTCCAGAACCACATCCACAGCCTGAGGAAGCAGCTCATCATAGTCGCTGTGAGTTTCTTCCTTACCCACAGGTGTATCGCCGCCCTTATTCTTTTCCTCCGCTGCCTTTTCAATCTGAGACTGTACAGACTGGTCATACTGCGCTTCGCAGTGGTTCTTTACAAATTCAATAACGCTTTCGCGTTCTTCATCGGAAACAAAGGCGCCCTGAATTCGCACAGGCTTGCCAACACCAATGGGTGCATACAGCATATCACCCATACCGATCAGCTTTTCCGCGCCTTGCTGGTCCAGAATGATACGGCTTTCCAGCGCGGAGGATACCGCAAACGCAATTCGGCTGGGAATGTTTGCCTTCATCAAACCCGTAATAACATCCGCAGAAGGACGCTGGGTCGCAATGACAAGATGCATGCCCGCTGCACGGCCCATCTGAGCTACACGACAGATGCTTTCTTCCACTTCCTTGGATGCAACCATCATCAAGTCAGCCAATTCGTCGATGACAATGACTACCTGAGGCATGGTCTTTTCACCGTTACGTTCACAAAGCGCATTATAGCCCGCAAGATCACGGACACCCGCTTCGGAGAACAAGCGGTAGCGCTTCATCATTTCCACAACAGACCACTGCAGCGCACCGGCCGCCTTCTTGGGGTCGGTCACCACAGGAACATACAAATGAGGAATTCCGTTATATACACCCAATTCAACCATCTTGGGGTCAATCATAATCAGCTTAACTTCCTCGGGAGTCGCCTTATACAGCAAGCTCAGCAGCAGACAGTTGATGCATACGGACTTACCGGAGCCGGTAGTACCTGCAATCAACAAATGAGGCAGTTTTGCAATATTGCTGACAATGCTGTTGCCGCCGATGTCTTCACCGATGGCGAAGCTGACCTTGCTTTTTGCTCCCTTGAAGTTTTCAGAGCCGATAATATCTCGCAGATACACCGTATTGATCAGCTTATTGGGCACTTCAATGCCAACCGTGGAAATCTTATCGGGGATGGGTGCAATGCGCACACTGCCAACACCCAAAGCCAACGCGATGTCGTCAGACAGATTTGTCAGCTTCGTCAGCTTCACGCCGGTGCGCAGCTCAAAGTCATAGCGTGTGACAGTAGGACCGCGTGTACAGCTGACATAAGTCGCATCCACACCAAAGCTTTCCAGCGTGGATTCCAGTCTGCGGCGATTGGTGTTTGCCTCATTCTGATTATCTGTTGTGCTGCGCGCACGGGAACGCAGCAGATTCATGGGTGGGAAGACATAAGCAGGTGTTTCCTCCTCTTCCTTCATGGCAATTTCCGCTGCAAATTCATGATAACCCATTTCCGTTTCTTTTTTACTGAGCTTCTTATTGGGTTCTTCAAAAATACCGTCATTCTTCAGTGCTGCGGCAATGCCGGATGCAGAAGGCTGAGGGCCAACCTTCGTTGCAGTCACTGGCTGGGATGCAGCAGGATGCACAACATCATCGTCATCATCAATGGTAACAGGGCCGTCTGCCAGCTTAATGGCAGGTTTTTTCAGAGGAGACTTGGAATCGGAAGTCAGTCCCAGTTCCGTAAAGCTGGTAGCATATTCATTCTTATCCAGCTGAGGAATCCCCTTCCCTTCGATTTTTTCAGGTTCGGGAGGATCTTCCCGTTTCACCACAACAGGCTTTTTCTTATACATAAAGAAGCTGTCATTGTCGACTTCGATTTCATAGTCGACCACAGGCGCTGCCGCAGGTGCAGTCTTTTTCTTTTTCACGGGAACTTCATCATCCAGCGGAATATCAATTTCCCCATAATAATCTCTGGGCGCAAATTCATCTGCACCCACATCAACCGCCTTTTTACGTCCCTTTACCCTGGCTGCAGCCTTCACAGGCTGTGTGTATACAGCGGTAGGCTCCACATCATCATAGGCCTCGGGATCATAGGGCTGACGTGCCCGAATCGCTTCGATCATATTGGCAGGAGTACGGTTTACGCCGATAAACACAAACACAGTCATCAGCACCAGTACCACAGGGACCGCACCGTAAATACTGATGGAACTCTGCAGCAGCATAGACAGCAGACCGGTCAAAGCACCGCCGGAATGCATCCCCTGTCCGGAAACGTACAGGGTCGTCCATACATTCACAAACCCCTGAGACAGTGCCAGAGGCACACCAAACAGCAGAACATGCCCCAGCACACCCCACAACATAGGCAGCAGCAAAATCGCAGTCAAACGCAAACGAACAGGTCTTCCGCGATGAGTCAGCAGCACATAGCCCGCCCAAATCAGACACGGAGGCAGAATCCAATAGCCATAGCCAATCAAACCCTTCACAACATCCGTAATCACAAAGAACAGCGCATCGACTTCAAAATAACCGATAAAGCACAGCAGTGCCAAAATCACACAGACCACACCGCCGATTTCTCGGCGAATGGGATTCTTCGCAGGCTGTTGTGCCTGTACTTTCGCACCGGAGGTTTTGCCACCGGAGGCTTTGGAAGAACCCTTTGCGGTATTCTTTGTATTAGAAGCAGCCTTGGAATTTCCTCCGGAGTTTTTCGTGGACTTGGAAGAAGCTGTCGTGGAGTTTTTCTTTTTAGCGTTGGCGGTTGTTTCGCTCTTCTTCGCCATATAAGCAATCCTCCTCAATCAAATAATCATTACAAAATAGCAGTCAGGAAAATGGTAATCAGGCCTGCACCCCAGCAGTAGTAACGGAACATGCCGAACGCTCCCTTCTTGGCAATCAGCTGCAAAACACCAATTGACAAAACACCTGTAATCAAAGCCACAGCTGTACCGATCAGATAAGCGGGAACATACTGCCACTGAACACCTGCACTGAACAGCTTAATAAAACTGAGAATGTTTGCACCCAAAACGGCAGGCAGGGACAGCAGGAAGGAATACTTCACCGCATATTCTCTGTCAACGCCGCAGCACAGGCAGGCCGTGATAGTAGTTGCAGAGCGGGACAAGCCGGGAATAGTTGCCACACACTGGCACACGCCGATAATCAGCGCATCCAGAATCGTAATGGTCTTGCCATCCTTTTTACCGGGCAGGAACTGATCGGACACATACAGCAGACACCCGGTCAGCATCAGAATCAAGCCGATAAAGAATGTATAGGAATGGAGCTGTTCAATGGCATCGTACAAAGGAACAATGAACACAAGAGGCAGTGTGCTGATAAGCAGCATCAGTGTCTGACGGGTTCCGGGTCTGCTCTTTTCCCGCAGCTTCGCATCGGAAATCGTAAAGAACGTAATGCAGTCATTAAACATGTCCACAAGGTCCTGCTGATAGACAAGACAAATAGAAATCAATGTTCCAAGGTGCAGAAGCA
>JAFQPT010000033.1 GCA_017411665.1 Oscillospiraceae bacterium
AGATTGTAGTTGCCGCCGGACCAGCGAGTACCCCAACGGGTGTAAGCGGTCATGATGCCGTTGCCGTCGGATTCTTCCAGAGACTTCTGGAAGCCCTTCAGATAGATTTCACGGGCAGCCTGTTCGGTGACCCATGCAGCCTGACCCAGACGGTCCTGTTCGCAGTCGTTGAGTGCGAAGTGCTTCATCACAACGTCAACGCCCTTGTCCTGGATGCCCTGTACTTCAGCACCGCCGATCTCACCTGCCAGGAAGCCGTCTTCGGAGTAATATTCAAAGTTTCTGCCGCCATAGGGAGTACGGTGAGTATTTGCACCGGGACCGTACAAACATGCAACATCAGCAGACAGACAGTCGTTGCCGATGAGGTTGCCGACGTTGTACATCAGCTCGGTGTTAAAGGTTGCGGACATGACGTCTTCGGAAGTGAATGCAGTGGGTTCTGCGTGCTTCAGACCGGAGCCGAACAGCGCAGCGGTCAGACCCTGGGGACCGTTTTCGTCACGGGTACCGGGTGCGTTGACAGATTCTGCGGGCATGCGCCAGTGGAAGGAGTCGCCGATCATGGAGACCATTTCGTCAAAGGTCAGCTGATCCAGCAGCAGCTGCCAGTCGGGGTCGTCATAGTCCTTGCCGATCATATCGTACAGAGTCAGACCGTTGTCTGCGCCCAGAGTGGGCATTGCGGTTTCGGGGTAATCCGCGGGATCGTACTGAACGTCCTGCAGTTCTTCGATCATCTGCTCAGTCAGAGTCAGCTGAACGATTTCGGTGGGGAAAGTGCCTTCCCAGTCGTTTCTGGTCAGGTAGGTAATGGTTTCGTCGCTGCCTTCATACAGGTTGATGTCTGCGTGGGACAGCTGGTTCTTGATTTCAGTGCCGTTGAGAGAGGTTGCGTAGGAAGTGGTATCCAGAGCTTCTTCGGTCCACATGTAGGTCAGTGCTGCATTGCCTGCTGCGTCCATGCCGTCAGCGGTTGTGTAGCCCTTAGCCGCCAGTACGTTGTTCACAGCATTGTGTGCGTCGGTTGCAGCGGTCAAATAGTAATCGCCTGCATCCAGAATGTAAGTGCCTGCGCCATATGCATCGTAAGCAGCCATGTCGCGCTTATCAACGGAAATCTTCAGAACTTCGGACTTGCCGGGTTCCAGAATGTCGGTCTTACCGAAGCCAATCAGCTGAACAGCAGCCTTTTCGACCTTATTGTCGATGTCATACTGCGTGTAGGGAGACTGCAGATAAATCTGAACGGTTTCCTTACCTGCCATATCACCGGTGTTGGTGACGGTGACGGAAACATCATAGGTATCGCTTGCTGCATTGTAATTGACGGCCATGTCGGAGTATTCGAAGGTGGTGTAGCTCAGACCGTGGCCGAAGGGGAATGCTACGTCATCGCCGTAAACATAGTCACCTGCGTTGCCGGTGCCCATAACGGTGTCTTCATAGCGGGTTTCGTAGTACTTGTAGCCTACATAGATGCCTTCCTGATAAATCATGTAGGTGCTTGCATTTGCGGGGATGATGCCTTCTTCATAGCCTGCGTAAGTGGTAGGCACGAAGTTCTGCATTGCGGGGGAAGAGTAGTTGTCATAGCAGTAGGTGTCTGCCAGAGAGCCGGAGGGATTGATCTTACCTGCCAGAATATCGGTAACAGCATTGGTGCCGCTGATACCCACGCCGCCGATCCACAAAACAGCGTCGACGTTGTAGTCGTTGTTCTTCAGGAAGTCTACCTGAAGTGCATTGGAGGTATTGATGAGAACGATGATGCTCTTAATTGTGCCTGCTGCCTTCATGTCAGCTGCCCACTGCATCATTTCCTGTTCTTCCGCAGACAGAGCCAGATAGTTGTATGCATTGAATTCACAGTCATAGCCTTCACCGCCGATACGGGAGATGGGGATAATGACTGCATCGCCGTATTCCGCAAAGGAAGCCTTTACGTCATCGGGATATACATCCACAGGAACTTCGGGAATGGAAGCCTGTCCTGCCAAAACAGCAGATTCACCTGCGGAAGCGGTACGGTTATACTTGGAGCCTTCTTCACCGTTGTACCAGTCCCACAGAACGGGGTTAACGGTAAAGCCGGACTTTTCCAGAGCAGCCTTCAAATTGTCCGCCTTGGAAGCATCTACGTTACCGGAACCGGTGCCGCCGTAAACCAGGTTCACAGAGCTGGAAGACAGTGTAGAAACCTTGGCGCCTGCAGCCAGAGGCAGTGCGCCGTTGTTCATCATCAGAACAGCGCCTTCTGCTTCTACCTGCTTGCACAGTTCCAGACCGTATGCGGTCTTTTCTGCGATGCTGCCGAAGTCCATGGTGTAGTACTGTGCATTGGGATCTTCATTTTCCAGTTCCCAGAAGCTGCCGCCTGTCATGGCAACGATGGTGTTGTCGAACATGCCCAGCGCAACGGAAGCACCGCTTGCAATGATGGAAACGATCATCAGAATGATGGTCAGTGTTTTCCACAAGGTCACGGTCTTGCGCTTTGCCTTTTTATAGGCCTTTTTCAGAGTTTTTTTCTCATCCATAGAAAATACCCTTCCCTTTCAATATTTATTTATTCGGAGTCTCTCTCCGAGGATTTACATTTTAAACACGTGTTGATTTTTTTACTTTTGTCTATTATTATAAGTATAATGATAGTAATGTGTCATTGCAACCATCAAAATTCGTAATTTGTTAAATAATCAACACAAATGAGATAAATGTCGATTAAATGAGGAAAAAAATGCCAAAGAACGACCGCAGAACAAGATATACGAAACAGGTCATCAAAGATAGTTTGATGGAACTGCTGCGCACCACCCCCATTGAGCAGATTACCGTGAAAGCACTGTGCGAACAGGCGGAGATCAACCGTGCCACTTTTTACAACCACTATGAGACATTGACGGTTTTGATGGAAGAAATCGAGTATGAAACCTACAAAAACTTCATGGATTTGCTCAGCACCGCAATGTTTGACGAAAGCTTCGTTATGCATCTGGTGAATACGATTCTTCAATTCTTAAAGGACAACCCCAACACACGGGAACTGTTTTTGAGTAAGACCACCGCAGGCAAAGGGCTGTTCCGACTGATTGAGGAACTGCAGCATGATAATGTCATTCCTGTCATGAATCTTACCGAAGAGAATCGACAAAAAGCTAAATGGACATTGACCTTTGTCAGCAGCGGAGTTCGGGAAGTCCTGCGCCAGTGGTTTGCAGGTGATCTAAAAAACGAAGCATTGCTGATTGACACTTTATCCTATTTCATCCACACCGCCGTCCGTGGTGTATTATGGGAATAATCCCGCTCCCCTATTCTAAACACAGCAAAAAACGGCTTGGCAAAACCAAGCCGTTTCTTTTTCTCTTATTTATCCATACCACAGTCGAATGCTGCTTCAATGAGCGCCTTGTCGTTTTTCACCGCATCATAGAAACGGAAGCCGCCTGTAAAGTTATAGGCATCGTAGCCATAGCCCGCCAGAATACGGCAGGAAATGTAGCTGCGCAGACCGCTCTGGCAAATGACATAGACAGGCTTGCCCTGCTCCACTTCCCCGATCCGTTCACGCAGACTATCTACGGGAATATTGGTGAAACCATCCAAATGTCCTCTGCGGAATTCACCGGGGGTTCTGGTGTCTAGCAGAACCGCACTGCCGTCATGAGGCAGAGTGTCCACATCCTCCAAATACCACTGCTTCAGTGTGCCGTCAGCAATGTTGGAGATCATATATCCCGCCATATTCACAGGATCCTTCGCGGAGGAATAAGGAGGCGCATACGCCAGCTCCAGATTCTTCAGCTCCGTTGCCTTCAGCCCTGCACGAATGGCCGTTGCCAGCACGTCGATGCGCTTATCCACGCCCTCATAGCCCACGATCTGCGCACCCAGCAGTCGATAGGTTTCCTTTTCAAAGACCACCTTCATAGTCATGACCTTGCCGCCGGGATAATAGCCTGCGTGGCTCATGGGAGACAGGATGACCTTATCGGTGGCAAATCCTGCCTTCTTTGCATTGGTTTCGTTGAGGCCTGTGGAAGCTGCAGTCATGGAGAATACCTTCACCACAGATGTGCCCTGTGTGCCTGTGTAACGGCTGTCGCCACCGCAGATGTTGTCCGCTGCAATACGTCCCTGCTTATTGGCAGGACCTGCCAGAGGAATGACGGTGTCCTCCCCGCTGACAAAGTGCTTCACCTGCACCGCATCACCCACGGCGTAAATATCGGGCACGGAGGTTTCCATACGGTCATTGACCAAAATGCTGCCCTTTACCCCCAGTTCCAATCCTGCTGCTTTTGCCAATTCGCTTTCCGGAGTGACACCGATCGCCAGTACAACCAAATCAGCCTGCAAAGGTGCTGCATCCTTCAGCATTACCTTCACACCGCCATCGACTTCTTCAAAGCCTTCTACCGTATGACCCAGCGCCAGCTTCACACCGTTGCGGCGCACTTCACTGTGGATAAAAGCCGCCATGTCGGAATCAAAGGGATTCATCAGCTGCCTGGGACGCTGCACGATGGTCACGTCCAGACCCAGCTCCCGCAGGTTTTCTGCCAGCTCCAGACTGATGAAGCCGCCCCCTGCCAGCACCGCAGACTTAGGCTTGTGGGCATTGATATAATCTTTGATACGGAAGGTATCCTCCACAGTACGCAGAGTAAACACCTTTTCCAGGCCGACACCCGATACCTTGGGCTGCGTGGGCTTCGCACCGGGAGACAGCAGCAGCTTATCATAGGACTCCTCGAAGCACTCCCCTGTTTCCAGATTCGTGACAGAAACAGTCTTGCGGTCAGCGTTGATTGCAGTGACCTCATGGCGCACCCGCATATCCACGCGGAAGCGGGTAAAGAAGCTCTTGGGGGTCTGCAAGGTCAGCTCCGCAGGATCGGTGATTACATCGCCGATATAGTAAGGCAGACCGCAGTTTGCATAGGAAATATATCCGCTGCGTTCAAATACCACGATTTCCGCATGTTCGTCCAGTCTGCGAATTCTGGCTGCCGCAGTGGCACCGCCTGCCACACCACCTACAATAACAACTTTCATATAAGGATACCGCCTTTCTTTACTCATTATTTGTCTGATTCTATTTTCGATGATTTCCTTCCGAATGTCAACTACCTCCGCTCCGCCAACGGTGATAAAGTCACACAATCCGTAAAAGAAACAAAAGGTTTACAGTTTTTCTCAGAGTTTACAATTTGCTACCTTTTATTGACACGAACCACTATATGTGCTATATATTGTGTGCTGATATAACGCAAAACACAATATGTCGAACAAGATGTTGTGTTTGACTATGAGAAAGATAAAGGTATGCATATATGATACAGAGCATTATCAAGCGAGACGGCCGCGTGGTGCTGTACGACCAGAACAAGATTGCAGCAGCGATTCTGCGCGCACTGGAAGCAGCCCACGAAGGCAACGCAGCCGACGCAGCCATTGTGGCAAACGACGTGCAGCGAGAGCTGGAAAGTCAGTTTAAAAACAGCAATCCCAATATTGAAGCCATTCAGGATACCGTAGAACGTCAGCTGATGAATCACGGCTTCAACGCCGCAGCCAAGGCATACATTCTTTACCGCGCTACCCGTACCCGCGCAAGAGAAGCCAACACCCATCTGATGAAGACCATCGATGAGATTACCAAGATTGATGCCCGCATCAGCGACATGACGCGAGACAACGCAAACATCGACGGCAACACCGCCATGGGCAGCATGCTGCAGATTGGCTCCGCAGGGGCTAAAGCATACAATGAAATGTATCTGCTGCGTCCCGAGCATGCAAAGGCATACCGCGAAGGCGATATTCACATCCATGACTTTGACTTCTATTCTCTGACCACCACCTGCTGCCAGATTGACATCCTCAAGCTGTTCAAGGGCGGCTTCTCCACCGGTCACGGTTATCTACGTGAGCCCAACGGCATCCAGAGCTATGACGCTCTGGCAGCCATCGCCATCCAGTCCAACCAAAATGACCAGCATGGCGGTCAGTCCATCCCCAACTTCGACTACGGCATGGCGGAAGGCGTGGCAAAGACCTACCGCAAGACCTATATCCGTCAGCTGACTGAAGCAGTGGAAGACATTCTGGACAAGGACGACGAACGGGATGAAGTGGAAGACATCATCATGAACGCCGAAAAGCGCTGCAGCGAACGCGTCCGTCTGGAAAACAAGCCCATCTTCGATGCAACCGTAGCCGCAGGCATCGCAGCCGCCTACCCCATCAAGGAAGCTGCAGCAAAGACTCTGGTAGCTCGCGTGAGAAAGCGCGCAATCAAGCGTACCGACCGCGATACTTATCAGGCGATGGAAGGCTTTGTCCACAATCTGAACACCATGCACTCCCGTGCAGGTGCGCAGACCCCCTTCTCCTCCATCAACTATGGCACCGATACCACGCCCGAAGGTCGCATGGTCATCCGCAATATTCTCATGGCACTGGATGCAGGTCTGGGTCACGGGGAAACCTGCATCTTCCCCATCCATATTTACATGGTCATGGAAGGCGTCAACTACACCGACGGCGACCCCAACTACGATTTGTTCCGCTTGAGCTGCAAGGTCAGCGCAAAGCGACTGTTCCCCAACTACACCTTCCTGGACGCACCCTTCAACCTGCAGTACTATGTCCCCGGCCGCCCCGAAACAGAAGTGGCTACCATGGGCTGCCGTACCCGCGTTATGGGCAACGTCTATGACCCCACTCATCAGATTGCCTACTCCCGCGGCAACCTGTCC
>JAFQPT010000329.1 GCA_017411665.1 Oscillospiraceae bacterium
GGCGAATTCCTGACCAACGCACAGGGCGAAGACGTTGTTGCCGGCGTACGTACCCCCATGCCTATCTCCGAAATGGAAGAAAAGTTCCCCGAAGCTTACGCACAGTTCGTAAACGTTTGCGGCATTCTGGAAAACCACTACCGCGATATGCAGGATATGGAATTCACCGTTGAAGACGGCAAGCTGTACATGCTGCAGACCCGTAACGGCAAGCGTACTCCCGCTGCTGCTCTGAAGATTGCTTGCGATCTGGTTGACGAAGGCATGATCGACGAAAAGCAGGCTGTTGCTATGATCGATCCTCGCTCTCTGGACACCATGCTGCACCCCACTTTCGATGAAGCTGTTCTGAAGGCAACTCCCGAAATCGGTTCCGCACTGGCAGCATCTCCCGGCGCTGCTTCCGGCCGTATCGTTTTCACTGCTGAAGACGCTAAGGAATGGGCAGAAAAGGGCGAAAAGGTTGTTCTGGTTCGTCTGGAAACCTCTCCCGAAGACATCGAAGGCATGAAGGCAGCACAGGGCATTCTGACCGTTCGCGGCGGCATGACCTCTCACGCAGCTGTTGTTGCTCGTGGTATGGGCACCTGCTGTGTATCCGGCTGCACTGCTATCAAGATGGACGAAGAAAACAAGAAGTTCGAACTGGGCGGCAAGACCTTCGTTGAAGGCGACTGGCTGTCTCTGAACGGCTCCACCGGTAAGATTTACGACGGCGCTATCCCCACTGTTGACGCAGCTATCTCCGGCGAATTCGGCCGCGTAATGGGCTGGGCTGACAAGTATCGCCGCATGGAAGTTCGCACCAATGCTGACTCCCCCGCTGACGCAATCCAGGCACGCAAGTTCGGCGCACAGGGCATCGGTCTGTGCCGTACCGAACACATGTTCTTCGAAGCTGACCGTATCCCCGCTATCCGCGAAATGATCTGCTCCGACACCGTTGAACAGCGTGAAAAGGCTCTGGCTAAGCTGGAACCCATGCAGCAGGGCGACTTTGAAGGCATCTACGAAGCTATGGAAGGCTACCCCGTAACCATCCGCTTCCTGGATCCCCCTCTGCACGAATTCGTACCCACCGAAGAAGCTGACATCGAAAAGCTGGCTGAAGACATGGGCAAGTCTGTTGCAGAAATCAAGGCTATCATCGCTTCCCTGCACGAATTCAACCCCATGATGGGTCACCGTGGCTGCCGTCTGTCCGTCACCTACCCCGAAATCGCTGCTATGCAGACCCGCGCTGTTATCAAGGCAGCTCTGAGGGTTTCCGCAGCTCACCCCGACTGGAACCTGGTTCCCGAAATCATGATTCCTCTGGTAGGCGAAGTTAAGGAACTGAAGTACGTTAAGAACGTAGTTACCTCCACCGCTGATGCTCTGATTGCTGAAGCAGGCGCAAACCTGAAGTACAAGGTTGGCACCATGATCGAAATTCCTCGTGCAGCTCTGACTGCAGACGAAATTGCTAAGGAAGCAGACTTCTTCTCCTTCGGTACCAACGACCTTACCCAGATGACCTTCGGCTTCAGCCGCGACGACGCAGGCAAGTTCCTGGACGCATACTACGACAGAAAGATCTACGAAAACGATCCCTTTGCAAAGATCGACCAGACCGGCGTAGGCAAGCTGGTTGAAATCGCAGCAAAGCTGGGCCGCGGTGCAAACGAACACCTGCACCTGGGTATCTGCGGCGAACACGGCGGTGACCCCTCCTCCGTAGAATTCTGCCACAGAGTCGGTCTGGACTACGTATCCTGCTCTCCCTTCCGCGTTCCCATCGCACGTCTGGCTGCTGCACAGGCTGCTATCAAGGAAATTGGGTAATCGGAAATTATCATAAAATCGGAACATTTACTGTGACCCAAGACGAGGCAAAACGGTTCTTATGTGCCAAAAATCCCCGCCGAAGAGTCCATAATTGGAAAGATTTTAAGGTAACCCTCTATATTTAAAGCATTACAGCCCCAACTTCTGTTGCGAAGTTGGGGCTGTTTTTTTATTGCTCCTAACTTTGTTCACCGCAGTCTCTTGAAGTAAACTTTGACCGAATCTCGCTTATTTCTTCTCAGAAATGTAAATTGGAAAATAATTATTGTTTGTATCATGTTCGTGATGCACGGACAATATCAAATTTTTCATCCGCACATTCGTCAAATAAATCTCTTTCCGATACAATATCTCCACTATCAAAAAAGGAGGTTATGATATGGAAAAATATATTACAGACGAACTCACAGGATTGACCTACAAACTGATCGGAGAGCACTATTACATCGCAGGCGAAGAATTGGAAGACCAACCGATTGGAATCTGGGAACAGCAGCATCTACGCTATATCAAAGAGCATAAGAGACTGTTTTATCTCAACCTATTAACGACTGGCAAACTAAACGAATACCTTGCTGAAGTCAATTCACGAGCGCAAAACATGTATTATCAGTTAATTAAGGAGCTTTCGGAAAAAGAAGGAATCAATGAAAATTTAAAAGAACGCAACCAGATGCAGTGGGTCAAAGAAATGAATAATGTCAGAAACCGAGCTGTTGAAATGGTTCATCGAGAATGTATATTCGCTATTTAACACCCGATGAAAACAGGACAGCAATTCTACTTCATTGCTGTCCTGTACCCTTATGCAACTGTTACTACATTTACATTGGCCTTGAGCTTTGCAATCACTGGATGACCTTGATACTGCTACACATAGAACTTAGCCTTTGCCTTGTAGTCATGCAAAAGCATTTCCATTTATTCCTAAGCAAGGCAGAACAGTTGGAAAAACAAGCCTAACCATGATAAAAGAAAAGCTGTCATAATCCGATTTTCTATTCGGCAAGCAAATCCAGTGTGTCCACACTCGGATGAAATCCAATTTGCCCCCTTGGCTCTATCGAGAAATCAAAAAAAGGATAGTAGGTAAAATACCTACTATCCTTTTTTCCACATAAGTCACAAATGTTCTACTAACGCTTTGTTTGTTAAACACATTTTGCTCTATTATTTTACTACTCTGCTTAATAGAATATAACGCCAAGTGCGGTGCACAAAACCAAACCAAGGAAATTAATTACAACGGTAATCATAAACAGATCTCCGTAAGATTCCTTGTGGGTAAGGTCGCACGCTGCCATTGTCGTACACATAACACCGTTCCAAGGTAGAGAGTCCAGAACGATAACAGCACAGGACAGAATGCGGTGCAGAATTTCGGGGTTAAGACCCATAGCCAGATACTTTGCAGCCAACAGTTCGCCGGTCAATGCCGCACCACCGGAACCGGATGCACATACACCGGTAATAATGGTTGCACTAAGAGCCCAGGAAATCAGAGGGTTACCCTTCATATTCATAGCAAGATCAAGCATGTACTGGAAAACAGAGGTAAGCTTTGCAACACCACCCAGACCAACAACAGGCGCTGTACCAAGGGTGGAGCCAATGCCACTCTGAGTGCCCGCAATGAGGGGCTGAACCTTGTCAGCAATTCTGTTCCAAAAGATTATGTATGCCACAACAATACCACACAGCATTGCAATCAGAACATCAAGCTGAATCACATTCAAAACAACAATGATCACAACCAACGGAACCAGTGCCAACCAGTGATTTACAGTACCGCGCTGCTCATTTTCTTCAAGCATACGGTTGATCTTTTCAGTAGGTACAAATCCAATTCCCTTTTTCTGATTTCGCTTATTTCTCCATACAAGATAGAGATTGGAAAGGATAAAGATAAACAACCCAACAACAATGCTAACTGCCGGAGCAGCTCGTACATCAGTTCCAAGGAATGTAGTAGGAATAACGTTGCAAACACCGGGAGATCCCCAAAACACGTTAGGCAAAGTAAATGCCCCTGCACCAATCGCGGCTGGAATCATTCGTCTATCAATATCAGCTTCTTTAAAGAGCACAAGCGCAATCGGATACATCGCAAAAACGATAACAAAAGCGGAAATACCGCCATATGTCATAACTGCAGCAGCAATACTGACACCCCAAATTGCACCCTTAGTTCCCAAAAGATTTGCAAGCCATTTACCTAAGGAAAATGCAGCACCGGAGTAATCCATTACCGCTGCATAAATACCACACAACAGGAATAAAAGAAAGTAAGATGTAACGAATCCACCTGCCGCAGTCATGAAATCGCCTTTCATGACCGCCATGGTATCCAAACCGGAAAGCAAACACATAACAACGGCAGAAATAATAGCTGCCAAAGCTGCAGGCACTTTCTTATAGACTAAAACTACAAGCAAAATAAAAGCAACTAATACGCCCATATTTATACCTCTCTCTTTATAGAATAAACACAACCAGACAAATCATAAAACAATAGGACACAGAATATATATGTCCTGTGTTTCATATAGACTTCGCCTTATTCTTCACCGGGCACCGGATAAACAGCAGTTTCCATCAGATATGTGGTAACGCTGCCGAGGAAGGTTTTTCCATGAGCTGCAGTCTTCATAAATTCTTCAGAGCTATAGCACTGGTTAAAGCCTTCCATATCTTCAAACCAAAACTCGACCATGCCTTCAATTGGAAGCTCTTCATATGAAACATGCTTGCCATTCACAATACGGTCAATGACCAGATTCTGTGCGTAACCGAGATAGCCGGGAATCTTTTTTACCATTTCGGAGTGAGTTTCCCACCATTCCTGCTGAAATTTCTCAGCAGAAATACCTTCGCCACGTCCCAAAAAAGACATACGCTTAA